>NZ_JAWGSV010000177.1:0-6489 GCF_032552055.1 Clostridium sp.
GGATAATAGAAATTTAACTATAAAAGATATAGCAGAAATGGCTGGGGTTGCAAAAAGTACAGTTTCTAGATATTTAAATGGCGGTAAAATAAGTGAGAGTACAAGCGAGAAAATAAAAGTTATTATAGATAAATATAATTATGAACCTAATGCTTTTGCTCAAAGTTTAAAGGCAAAGAGAACAAAATTTGTTGGAATAATAGCACCTTGTTTAGATTCTGTAGTTACATCAAAAGTAATTATGTCTATTGATGAAAGACTTAGAGAAAAAGGATATAATTCGTTAATATTAAACACGAGCTTAAATAAAGAAAGTGAAGTTGAAAATATTGAAAATTTATCTAGGCTTAAGGTTGATGGAATTATTCTAATAGGTACAGAAATAACTAATGAGCATAAGAAAGTTATAAGTAAATTAAAAATTCCTATTATTATAGTAGGGCAGAAGTACGATAAAGCAATATCTATTATTAATGATGACTATAATGCGGGAAAGGTTGTAGGTGAGTACATTTTAAAAAATGGACATAAAAAAGTACTATATCTAGGTGTTGAAGAAAGTGATGAAGCGGTTGGAATCATAAGAAAAAAAGGTGTAAAAGAATCTTTGTTTAGAGATAAAACTGTAACATTTAAAGAAATAACTACAAGTTTTAGTGCTGAAAACTCTGAAAAAATAGTTAATGAATTAATAAATGATTTAGAGGAAACTGTTATTATTTGTGCTACAGATAAAATAGCTTTAGGAGCTTTGAAAGCTATTAATAAGAATAATAAAAGTGTTCCAGAAGATATTTCCTTAGTTGGTTTTGGTGGATACGATATTTCATCAATGATTACACCAAGCTTAACAACTATTAGATTTAACAATGATGAAGCAGGTATAATTTCAGCAAATACAATTATAAATTTAATAGAAGAAAAAGAAGTTGAAAGTTTACATATAATAGGATTTGATTTTATTAAAGGTGAAAGCGTTAAAGAAATTGTTAAATAATAATTTATTAAGGCTAAAATTTAAATAAGAGGTTAATGGTTACTACTCCATTTAGGCTTAAAGTGGATATATGTAAGTTTGCGTTGTTTTGGATAGAAGCGGCGGAAACTTATGTATATCCACTTTTATCATATAAAGAGAAAAATTACTCTTGAAAATGTTTTCTGTATCTATTGCATATGGATAAATAATGTGATAATATCTAATCATGGATTTTAGGAACCGGTTCCACTAATTGAAAAGAAAAGTACAGGGGGAAGAAATTATGTCAAACAAAAGTGAACAATATAAAAAAATTTCTGAAGAAATATTAGTACATATTGGCGGAAAAGATAACGTCCAAGGAGTAGCACATTGTGCTACAAGATTAAGAATAGTATTAGAAGATACTAAAAAAGTTAATATGAAAGAAATAGAAAATGTTGACCTAGCTAAAGGTGTATTCATAGTTGGGGATCAATTACAAATAATATTTGGAGCAGGTACTGTTAATGATGTATATAGTGTATTTGCAAAGGTATCAGGAAAGGAGAATATGTCTTTAAAAGATGTTAAGTCAAAATCTGCTGAAAAGCAAAATAGATTTCAGAAAGCTATTAAATCTTTATCAGACGTATTTGTAGATATTATTCCAGGATTACTTGCAGCTGCATTATTAATGGGTATTACAGGATTATTAACTCAACAAGGAATATTTGGAGAACAATCAGTAGTTGAGATGTTTCCATCCTTAGCTGGATTCAATAGATTTATGCAAATAACATCAACAGGAATATTTACTATACTACCATTACTAGTAGCTTACTCTGCTACTAAAAGATTCGGTGGGAATCCAGTTTTAGGTTTAGTAATTGGAGCAATAATGCTACATCCAGACTTAGCTAATGCTTACAGTGTTGGTAATGGATCTGTAGAACCAGAAGTTATTAATATTTTTGGATTAAAAGTTGAGCTTGTTGCTTTCCAAGGTGGAATAATCATTGCATTAATGATGGGATTCATAACAGCAAAGCTTGATAATTTCTTTAATAAGGTAATTCCTGATTTAGTTAAGTTATTCTTATCACCATTAGCAACAGTAACAGTTGGAGCATTTTTACTATTTACTATAATTGGACCAGTTGGTCGTGGATTAGCAGATGTGGTAACAAGCTCATTATTATGGACAACAACAAACTTAGGTATTTTCGGATATATGATTTTTGCTGGTATTCAACAAATAGTTGTAATAACAGGATTACATCACGTAATAGGTGCAGTAGAAGCTCAATTAATTGCAGATACAGGAAGAAACTTCATAATGCCATTAATGTCAGTAGCATTAATTGGTCAAGGAGGAGCGGTATTAGGGTACTTAGTAGCTAACTGGAATAATATGAAGGAAAGACAAATCTGTATATCTTCATTTGGATCGGTATTATTTGGTATATCTGAACCAGCAATATTTGGTGTAACATTAAAAAATAAATTTCCTCTAGTAGCTGGATGTATAGCAGGAGCTTTAGGTGGAGCTTATATATACATAACAAAGGTAACTGCAATAGGATTTGGAGCTACAGCTATACCAGGACTTGCAATAGTTGCAGCTGAAAATTCAGGACATTTAAATTACTTAATAGCTCATGGAATAGCTCTATTAGCAGGTGCAATTTTAACAATTATCTTTGCTAAAGCTAAGAAAAAAGCAGCTTAAAATACAGTTTGGGGGTTAAGATGATAATTTATAAGGAAGAAAAGCATAGAACAATAATCGAAGCAACAGAAGCAGAACTTAATGAACTTAAAAATAAATCAATAAATGATCCATGGAAACCTAATTATCACATTCATCCTGAATTTGGTTTATTAAATGATCCAAATGGATTAGCCTACTATAAAGGTAAGTATAGATTATTTCATCAGTGGTACCCATTTGGAGTAACCCATGGAATGAAGCATTGGGCTCAATTGGAATCAGAAGATTTAGTAAATTGGAAAAGGGTAGGGGTAGCACTTACTCCTACTGAAACTTATGAATCTCATGGAGCTTATTCAGGAACAGCTATAGAGATTGATGGAAAGCTATATTTATATTACACAGGTAATATTAAATTTGGAAAAGAAGAGAGAAGTGCTAATCAATGCTTAGCGATTATGGATGAAGATGGAAAAATTGAAAAGTATGGCAATAACCCACTAATATTAGGAGTACCTGAAGGATATACAGGTCATGTAAGAGACCCTAAGGTATTTAAAAAAGATAATAATTACTATATGATTTTAGGGGCTCAAAGATTAGATGAGACTGGCACATTTATTATGTATAAGTCAATTGATGGTTTAGAGTGGACTTTCCTTGGAGAGTTAAGCCTTGAAAACTTTGATAATAACTTTGGATATATGTGGGAGTGCCCAGATTATATAAATATAGATGGAAAAGATGTATTAATATTTTCTCCACAAGGGATAGAACCAGTAGAAAACAAATATCATAACATATTTAACGTTGTTTATGTAATTGGAAAGTTTGATGTAGAAAATTTAAAATTTATTGTGGAAAGCTACGATGAATTTGATGCTGGATTTGATTTTTACGCACCTCAAAGCTTTAAAGGTAAAATGAATCAGCCATTATTATTTGCATGGGCAGGTATGGGGGAATTCAAAGCTCCTACTGATGATAATCTATGGGCAAACTGTTTGACTTTCCCTAGAGAATTATCTATAAAAGGTGATAAGTTATATCAAGTGCCAGCTAAAGAATTAGAGCTTTTAAGAGATAATGAAGTCAGTAATAGTGGAATAGCTAATGAAAGAATAGAAATTTTAAGTGATAATAATTGTTATGAATTAGATTTAACTATTGATTCATTAGAAGCAAACAAGTTTGGAATTGAATTCTTAGTATCAGAAGAAGAAAAGTTAACATTAACCTTTAATAAGGATAATAAGAGTGTTATTTTAGATAGAAGTAATATGGTACATCAGTATGCAGAGGAATATGGAAATGTAAGAGAGACAATAATAAAATCATTTGATAAAGTAAATGTAAAAGCTTTAGTTGATAATAGTATAATAGAAATATTTATTAATAATGGAGAAAAAACATTTACATCTAGGGTATTCCCATTAGAAAATTCTAAGGGAGTAGAAATCTTTACTGATAGTGAGATAAAATATAGTTATAGTAAATATTCCTTAAAAAAAGGGATATAAGTTTGGAGGTAATAAGCTATGAATAATATATATTGTATTGGTGAATTATTAATAGATATGGTTTCTCAAGATGGAGATAGTTACTTAAAGAAACCAGGTGGAGCACCTGCCAATGTTGCTGTAGCTATAAGTAAATTAGGTGGAAAGTCTTACTTCCTAGGTCAAGTTGGAAAAGACAATTTTGGAAGCTTTTTAAAGAAAGCTTTAATAGAAAACAATGTTGACACATCACTTATGAAAGATGAAGGCAAGACAACTTTGGCATTAGTTACTTTAGATAAAAGTGGAGAAAGAAGTTTTGAATTTTACAGAGGAAGTGATAGCAAATATGTTATTGATCCAGCAATGATAGCAATAGATAATAAAGATATCATACATTTTGGATCTGCAACAGTATTCCTAGGAGGAGAAATTCAAGAAACTTATTATTCACTTTTAAAAGAAGGAAAGTCTAAAGGTGCATTAATTACTTTTGACCCTAATTACAGAGATGTACTAATAACAGAAGATTTATTAGGAGAATATAAAAAGCATTGCTGGAACTTTATGAAGGAAGCTGATTTTATTAAATTAAGTGATGAAGAAGCTATGCTATTAACAAATACTAAGACATTAGAGGAATCAATACAATCATTGAAAGACTCTAACCTTAAAACTATTGCAATAACTTTAGGTAAAGAAGGAACAATGCTCATAGAAGGAGATGAATCAATTATCATAGGTTCAATAGATATAGATCAAAAGGATTCTACAGGTGCAGGAGATGCTTTTGTTGGAGCTGTATTATATGGATTAACAAGAAGTGAAAATAGAGATTATGGTAAAATAATCGAATTTGCAAATGTAGTTGGAGCTATGACTTGCGAGGAATATGGTGCAATACCAGCAATACCGACAATGGATAAAGTAATTAAAAGAAAAGGCAAAGTTGAGTTTTAGTTATATATCAAAAAATAATAACTGAAGTTTAAGACCTAGATGTTAAGAAAATTTTTAACTTCTAGGTCTTTTTTATGCTAAAGATTTAATTTCTTTTCAGAGAGATTATTAAGATAAAAACCAGAAGATGAAGCTTTAAGAATACTTTAGTTAATAGATAAATAGAATAACTATGAGATAAACAAATAGATATTTAAATTTATAGTATTTATTCTACATTTCTACATAATATAAAAGAGTGAATAACATAATAAAGAAAAATATAAATTATGGAATAATAAAGAAAAGTAGAAATTATAAAATTAAGAGGTATAAATAGAATTTGTAGAGTAAGAAGTGTAAATTCTATTTATATAATAGGGTGGAAATATGTGTACAGCATTAACTATTAAATCAAATAAAGGTAATAACTTTTTTGGAAGAAATATGGATATAGAGTATTATTTTAATCAATCTGTTATGGTTGTTCCAAGGAATTATAAATACGAAGATAAGGTTACTGGTAATATGGTAAAGGGGAAGTATGGAATTATTGGAATGGGAACTGTTATTGATAATCATGCTGCATTAGCTGATGGAATGAATGAAAAAGGGTTGGCTTGTGCAGGATTAAACTTTGCAGGCTTTGCTTATTATGAAAAAGAACCAGTTAAAGGAAGAGTAAATGTTGCACCTTATGACTTTATACTTTGGGTTTTATTTAATCATGAAACAGTAGATGAAGTTAAGAAAGAAATCAAAAATATAGAGCTAGTAGATGTACCTTTAAATGAAAAATATCCTGTACCTACTCTTCATTGGATGATAGTAGATAGAACAGGAAAGTCTATAGTAGTAGAAAAAACTAAGGATGAGTTTGTAGTTTATGATAATAATATTGGAGTACTTACTAATAATCCAACCTTTGATTGGCATATAATTAATTTAAGTCAGTATGTAGGTATTACAGAGATGTATCCGAAAGAAACTAGATGGTGCAATCAAGAATTAGAACCTCTAGGAGTTGGAGCTGGAACTATAGGAATTCCAGGAGACTTTTCTTCAGTTTCAAGATTTGTAAGAATTGCATTTATTAAATCAAGATTACCAAAAGTAGAGGATGATTTAAGTGGTATTAGCCAATTTTTCCATATGCTTGATTATACAGCAATGGTAAAGGGAGGAGTTATGACTGTGGAAGGAAAAGAAGACTTTACTGTCTATGCTTCATGCATGAACCAAGAAAAAGGTATCTATTATTACAAGACCTACAATAATAATAGAATAAATGCCATTGATATAAATAAGGAAGATCTAGATGGAAGTGAGATTAAGGTTTTTCCTTATTTAATAAAACAAGATATATACTGAATTATACT
>NZ_JAWGSV010000178.1:0-6459 GCF_032552055.1 Clostridium sp.
GGAAGTTATGATCCAGCAGTGGTTGACTGGAGAGCCCCAGTAGCTTCACTATTTTATAAGGGAATGTTAGGAAAGACTTTTTATACAACTCCTAATGGAGAAATCCCTGTAGATATAATAGGAAGAAGACAGCTAATGGTAAAGAAAGCTAAGCTTGAGGGATTCTTTGATTCAGATATTAATATTCAAGATGAAATATTACAAATGGTATTATCATCTAAATCAGGAGAAAAGCTAAAAGACATAGTTAACACTATACAAAAAGAGCAAGATGAAATTATAAGAGCTGCTAGAAGTAAGGCTGTAGTAGTTAATGGAGTAGCTGGTTCAGGAAAAACAACTATTGCGCTTCATAGAATCGCTTACCTTTTATATAATTATAGAAATCAACTAACTGATAAAGTACTAATTTTAGGACCTAATGATATTTTCATGGATTATATTTCTGAAGTATTACCTAACTTAGGTGAAACAGCAGTTAAAAATGAAACCTTCTTATCTTTTGCATATAAAGAAATTAACTTGCAAGAGGAAGTTTCTGATATTACATCTTATTTAGAAGAAGTTCTAAAAGGAAATGAAAAGATAATAGATGAGATTAAATATAAATCTTCTAAGGAATTTATAGAGTTCCTAGATAAAAAGGCAAATGAAATAGAAGAAGGTTACTTCAACTTAAGACCAGTTAATTTCTTAAATGAAGAAATTGTATCTAAAGAAGAAATTGAAGAATTATTTAATGTTCATTATAAATATATGCCTATATTTAGAAGAAGCCAAAAGGTAAAAAGAATATTAGTTTCAAAGGTAAAAGATAAAAGAGATGATGCAGTAAGAGAAATAAATTTAAAAGCAAAAGAAGAAAAAGAAGCTTTATCTCAAGAAGATATTCAAATTGAAGAAAATAATATTGAGTTTAGAAGAAGACTTGCTATAAGAGATGTTGTTAGAGAAGTAATGAAGGTTAAATCTAAAATTGAAGAGTGGATAGAAAATGAATCAATAGTTGATATATATAAGAAAACTTTAGAAATTGATAAGTTATCTTATTTAGATTTAGCTGGTATTTTATATCTTATGATAAAGCTTGATGGTAAGAAATCTAATTATGAAATAAAGCATGTAGTTATTGATGAGGCTCAAGATTACAATATGCTTCAATTTATAGTTATAAAGGAACTAACAGGCTGCAGAAGCTATACTATTGTTGGAGATTCAAATCAAAGATTAGTAAAGGCTGAAGAAGTACCTGCAATGCTTAGACTTAAAGAAATCTTTGGTGAATTCTTTGAATTATTTGAACTTAAAAAGAGTTATAGATCTACTTATCAAATAATGGATTATGCAAGTAAATTATTAGACGAAAATGCAGTAGTTCCATTTGTAAGAAAAGGTGAGTTTGATGTCTTAGAAACTACTGTTCCAAAAGATAATATGGAAGAACTAGTAGATGTTATATTAAACTTATTAGAAGATTATCAAGAAGAAAAGTATGAAAATATAGCTGTTATTACTAAGGATAAGGAAGAGTTAAACAGAATAGCACCTGAAATAAAAAAATATACTAAGATATTAGCATTTAACAATTCAGATATAGTATATAGAGGTGGAAAAGTTATGGTGCCTTCATACTATGCTAAGGGCTTAGAATTTGATGGCGTTATAATTATAGATTTTGATGAAAATACTGATAATTTAATTAAGTATATTATGAGTACAAGAGCACTTCATAGATTATCTATAGTAAAAGTAAGATAATCTATGAAACTAATAAAAAGAGGATTGTTACACAAACATTGTGCTACAGTTCTCTTTTTATTAGGCAAATTATTAAGCTAACTATCATTCTGAACTTTTTAAAGAATAAAAGGTAATTTTTTAAAGTCGCTTGATAAATTATTAATAAAGAATAAAAAGTATTTTCTTTTGAGGTATTAAAACAATAGTAGAAATGATTCTAAATATCTATTTGTAAAAATGCACAAAAAAACTTGCAATTTATTATTCAATATAAGGAAATAAACTAAGATATTATGAAAACAATTGCATATTAGTTATAGAAAGTTATAATTAAATCATAATTGTAAACGATAAACAAGATTGAGCTTATTAAATTATTATGGTAAATAAAAGGAGAGATAAATATGGCAGGTTTAAAGTTAAAGGGTATTAAAAAAGTATATGATAATGGATTTGAGGCAGTTAAGGATTTTAATTTAGATATTGAAGATAAGGAATTTATAGTTTTTGTTGGACCTTCAGGTTGCGGTAAGTCTACAACTTTAAGAATGATTGCAGGTCTTGAAGAGATATCAGGAGGAGAGCTATACATAGATGATAATCTAGTTAATGATGTAGCACCTAAAGATAGAGATATAGCTATGGTATTCCAAAACTATGCTTTATATCCTCATATGACTGTATTTGAAAATATGGCATTTGGATTAAAATTAAGAAAGCTACCAAAGCAAGAAATAGAAGAAAAAGTTAGAGAAGCTGCTAAGATATTAGATATAGAACATCTTTTAGATAGAAAACCAAAGGCTTTATCAGGAGGACAAAGACAAAGAGTAGCTATGGGAAGAGCTATAGTTAGAAATCCTAAAGTATTCTTAATGGACGAGCCTTTATCAAATCTTGATGCTAAGTTAAGAGTGCAAATGAGAATAGAAATATCTAAGTTATATAATGAATTAAAAACAACATTTATATATGTAACTCATGACCAAACTGAAGCCATGACGTTAGGTACAAGAATAGTAGTTATGAAAGATGGAATAGTACAGCAGGTTGCATCTCCTAATGAAATATATAACCATCCTGCAAATCTTTTTGTTGCTGGATTTATAGGAAGCCCTCAAATGAATATGACTTATGGGGAAACATTAGTTAAGGATGGAAAACATTATGTAAAGGTGTTTGATGAGCTTTTAGAAATACCTGAAGATAAGGTTAAGAAGGTTAAAGAGAAAAATGCTGAGAATATAGAAGTTATAGTTGGAATTAGACCAGAAAATATATATTACACTAAAGAAGAGTTGGAAAAACCAGGAGTAGCAAAAGTTACTGGACAAGTTGATTTAACTGAGAATTTAGGATCAGAAACTTATATTCATATTAAGAAAGATAATGCAAGCTTTATTATTAAATCTAGAACAGCAACAAATTATGTTATAGGAGATACTATAGAATTTGGATTTGATTCTAGTAAGATTCATATTTTCGATAGAGAAGAACAAAATACTATATTTTAGTGATAAATAGGGCTACCGTAAGGTGGCCCTATTTAAATGCAAGTTTCTATTTTATTATAAATTTGTATTTTAGACTATAATACATAGCCACTAATGAAAAAATTCTTTATAAGTTATAAAAATATAAGTTATAAAAATAATTGGCTTCTAGTAATTTTATATTATCTATTTTTTATCTGAGTAATTATTTTCTGCTTGCTTCCAATTAACTACGTTCCACCAATTATCTATATAATCACCTCTTCTATTTTGATATTTTAGGTAATAAGCATGTTCCCAGACGTCTATACCTAATATAGGGGTTAAGCCTTGAGAAATAGGTGAATCTTGATTAGCTGTAGAAATAATAGATAATTTTCCATCATTATCCTTAACAAGGAAAGCCCAACCTGATCCAAAGCGACCTAAAGCAGCTTCTTTGAATTTAGATTTGAAATTATCAAAGGATTGGAAATCCTTATTTATTGCCTTTAACAAATCTCCAGATGGAGCTTGATTTTTTTCAGGAGACATTATTGACCAGAAAAATTCGTGGTTATAAACTCCTCCAGCATTATTTTTTACAGTCTCCCTTATATCTTCAGGAATTGAATTTAAATCTTTTAGCATTCCTTCTATACCCATCTTATATAATTCTGGATATTTAGAAATAGCTTTATTAAGATTATCTAAATATGCTTTTTCATGCTTATCATGATGAAGCATCATTGTTTCTTTATCTATATATGGTTCAAGAGCATCATAAGCATAAGGTAATGGCTTAAGCTCAAATTGTGAATCGCTTAAGTTACTACTATTTGCAGATATGTTAGGGATTAAAGCTATAAAAGTAACTATAGATAAAGTTGCTAATAAAAGTATTGAATATTTTTTCTTCATAAAATACACCTCCTTTATTAGTCTTTACAATTGGAAGAAAATTTATTAATAAATACTAAAAATGTTATAATAAAATAAGTATATAAGCTTTAAGAAAGAATCTAATTTATATAAAATTGCTTTTGGAGTTAGAAATATTTAAGATAGATAGGTATCTTAATAGCTTATATAGAATTTAAAGAGCTATGATTTCAATTAAGATAATTTAATTAAAAATGCTTTAAACTAAAATTTTATAAGATTATAGACGAAGGTTATCAATTGAATAATAGATTGTTTTTGGAGGAAATTCAGAGATGGATGTAGAAAAATATGTAAGTGATAATTTAATAAGTATAGTTTACTTTAGCGGATCTATTTGTGGAGCATGTGATGTTATCAGAGATAAAGTTAAGAGACTTATTAAAGATTATGAAAAGATTAATTTCTTGGAAATTAATGCAGTTGAAAATAAGGAAGTAGCAGCAAAGTATGATGTTTTTACATTACCAATATTAATTTTATTTGTAGAGGGCAAAGAAGTATTAAGATTTGGAAGATATTTTGACATTTTAGAGTTTAAAAATTCTATAGATAGATATTACAATATGGTTTTTTAAGAATTCCTTAAGAATTTTGATATAAACTTTGTAACTTATTTAATTTAATATCATCAGTATAGGAAGTTACTTAAACTACATTAAAAAACTACAGTTAATAGGGGAGTATATATGAATAATTATAATATCTTAGTGGTAGATGATGATAAGGAAATAACCGAAGCAATAGAAATATATCTTTTAAATGAAGGATATAAGGTATTTGTAGCTTATGATGGAATGGAAGCACTAGCTACCATAAGAAAGGAAGAAATTCATTTAGTAATTATGGATATAATGATGCCTAATCTTAATGGTACCAGAGCAACTATGGAAATAAGAAAGGAAAAAGAAATACCAATAATAATGTTGTCTGCTAAGTCTGAGGACTCTGATATTATACTAGGATTAAATTTAGGGGCAGACGATTATTTAACAAAACCTTTTAATCCTTTAGAGCTTATTGCTAGGGTAAATTCTCAAATTAGAAGATATACTAGATTTTCATCATTAAATAGCTTAAATAATAATGATAACATCATTACAGTAGGAGCTTTAGAACTAGACAAGGAAAGTAAAAGTGTAACTGTTGATAACAAAGAAGTTAAATTAACTCCATTAGAATTTAAGATATTAAGCTTATTAATGAGTAATCTAGGTAGGGTATTTTCTATAGAAGAGATATATGAAAGAGTTTGGAACGAAGCACCTTATAATGTAGATACAGTAACTGTCCATATTAGGAGGATAAGGGAAAAGATAGAGGTGGACCCTAGAAATCCTCAATATTTAAAGGTGGTGTGGGGAATTGGATACAAAGTCGACAAAAAATAAGATTATCAAAGATTTGGGGATAATAGCACTAGTTACTTTAGTTATATGTTTTGCTATTTCATTGAAAAAGACTATTACAGAATATAATAGGCTAGAAAGAGATTATGGGAGTAGTTATTTAACTGATTATTCGCTAATAAGTAATATTCAGTATTATGACAGTGTAATAACTGAGTATAGTAAAAATTATAAGGGTATCGATGGAAGTAAGAAAGAAGATGTCTATAAGAAGAAAGTAGAAGAATATAAAAGAATACAGGAAGAAGAAGTTAAATTATCAGAAAAAAGTATAAGAGAAAATGGAAAAGCAGATAACTTGTCAGAAGAAGAAATAAATAAGCTCATAGAGGAAGCAAAGAAAATAATATTAAGTGATGAGAGTTATGTAGATGATTTATTTTATAGCGCTAAAAATAACTTTAAATACTTATTAAGTAATAATGTAAATTTAGAATTTTTCTTTAAAGATAGTAGTGGAAATATAATAACTAATATTAATGATAATGATATTGAAAATAAAATAAATAGTGAAGAGTTTATAAATGATAATAAGTATTATTATGTTTATTTCCCAGCTGAAGATCCTAGTGTAAATAAGGAGAAGTATTCTAGTGGATTAGAAAAATTATATAATTCACTGAATTATAGTGACAAAGAAACACTTAGATTTTATAGATTTCCTAAGAAACCTGTAAAAGGAGATTATTTATATGATGTATGGGAACAGAGAGATGTGGCAGTTAAATCACTGTATAAAAGCGGATTGAAATCATCAGTCTATGCAATACTTACATTGGCCATAGTATATATTCTTTATAAAAAAAGAAGAGATAGTGAACTGACTATAATAGAAAAGTTATATATAAAAGTTCCTATAGATATTAGAGCAATAATATTTATAAGCAGTATAAGTT
>NZ_JAWGSV010000179.1:0-6439 GCF_032552055.1 Clostridium sp.
CATTATTAACAGAAAGAGTTCCGTGATTTAGTTTGTCAGCAACTGTTGCAACTACAGTATAAGTGCAGCAATCATTATCACAAAAATCTGAATCACATACAAAGAATGAGAAAGTTGTAGATATATCCTCTTCATCTGTAAGGAAACTCCATGTTCCTCCAACAGGAATTTTGTTTTTTTGATGTCTACATTCCCTAAATATTCTAAAATTCAAACTAACCTTGTCATCACCTGATCCATTATTGTTTGTAACAACAATGTTACTTGCAAACTCTAGTTTAATACTTGGGTCACATATACATGAAGTATCTAAAGTTAAAGATGCAACTATAAAACTAGTATCTTCATCAGCTTTATTAATAGGTGTAAAACTAGGGCAACCACATTTTACTATAGTAGGACATTTTTCTTCTTTTTTATCATCATCTTTATCATAATAGTGCTTTTTACAAGGATCATAGCAGTCTTTTTTACAAGTATCATAATGGCCTCTTGACATTGAATTCATGAATTGAATCCTCCCTTTTATTTATAAAATTATTTATAAAATCATTTATAAAATCATTGATTAATTTAGTATTAATAGTTTTCATTATTTTTAGTTTTATTTATTATTAACTAATTCACCCTTCGTATTTAAAGCCAAATTATCTGTCAGTTTCTTCAAACTCTGGAAATAAAGGATCTAAGTTTTGATCTGGATAGAACTTAGGCACTGGCGCCCTTTCAAATCTTTCACATGGATCTTCTTCTGGTTCTTCTTCACAAGCTTCTCTTGGAACTGGGCAATAATCATATGCTGGAATTAATAATTGAACTATAAGCTGACATTTTACAACTATGAAGTATCCTAAAGTTATATCTAATACTTCATTTCCAGCTTCATCTTCAACTATTTGTCCATCTAATGCTTCAGCAACCATTTCAAGCTTTATAATATTAGTATCTTCTTCGCCGCATTCATCTGCTTCAGTACTTGCAGTAATTTGTGCAATTGATTCAGGACAGTAGAATCTTCCTATAACATCTGTTCTATGGATTTCAAAGAATTCACTTTTAGTAGCTCCACTTTCATCAATATAATCTGAATAGAAAGATATTACATAATTAAGAATTACTTTTTTAAAGTTAGGGTCTCCTTTAAGTGGTATCTTATCTACTGCTGTTAAACAAACTGCAAAATCTCTACTGCTAAGATATCTCTTAGGATTAACAAGTGGATCACTTCTTAATTCAGCATCTGTAGTAGGAGTATCTGGTCCTTCAGCATAAACTAGACATCGTTTTATTAAACATTGGTCGAATACCTTAGGAACTTCAACACAAACTAACTCAGAAGGATCCGGTAAACGCCCTTGTTTATTTACAAGGCCTGGGCGTGGCACAAACTTCTTAAAGTTAATGGACATATAATCTCCTTTCTTTAAAACTATAATACTCTAAATTAATTTTTTAATTATAGTACATATTATGTTGAAATATAAAAGAGGTGATATAAAAATTGATTACATTATAAGTTTTTTTGAGCTTTTTCCATATAAAAGGATGAAATATATTTTATTCAATTCGTAGATTAAAATATATTGTTTTTAAATAAGGCTCTGTTTTATTTTAATGTTGATAATTAATTAATCTTTTTAAAATAAGGATATAATATAGATATAAACAGTTGTGGAGGTTCAATTATGGCAAATGTATTATCGATATTAACAGAAATTGAAAATTTATCTTTATATCAACAAAACCAAATTCTATCCCATTTAGAAGAACGCCTTATTTTAGGTTCTCAAGTTACTCAAATAACTAAAGAAGTTAAAGAAATGAGATTTTCTAAGAGGAAAGTATGCCCTCATTGCAAAGGGGAAGATATATTAAGGAATGGTAAATATAATAATAAACAAAGATACATTTACAAAAACTGTAGAAAGACATTTACTGATTTTACCAACTCCGCAACATATAAGAGCAAGAAACCTTTAGATAAGTGGCTTAAATATGCTAAATGCATGTTAAATGGATATTCTATAAGAAAGTCTGCTGAAATAGTTGAAATAAATATAGCAACAAGTTTCTTTTGGAGACATAAAATTCTTAACTGTATAAGTGAGTTTCTTGGTGTAGGCTCTGTTGATGGTGTAGTTGAGGCAGATGAAGTATTTTTTGCTTATTCATATAAAGGAACTAAACCTATTAATATGCCAAGACCATCTCGTAAAAGAGGTAAACAAGTTAAGAAAAGAGGTATCTCTAAAGAACAAGTATGCGTCGGTACTGCTCTTGATAGGCAAGGAAACTTAATTATAGAGTTATTATGCACAGGAAGAATGACTTCTGATGAATTGAAAAAACTTTATGCTAATCGTATAGGAAAAAATTCTATTCTTTGTACTGATAGTCACAAAAGTTATATTCAATTAGCAGAAGATATGGAATTAAAGCATAAGAAAATTAAAAGAGGTAGACACAAAGAAGATATATATCATATTCAACATATCAATAGCCTACATTCTAACTTAAAAAGATGGATGAGCAGGTTTAATGGTGTTGCAACAAAATATCTTAGCAACTATATGAAGTGGCATAAATGGATAAATACATTTAGCTCAGAAAAAGAATCTATTAGAATTAAAAATTTTATGATTCATAGTAGTATATCTCATTGTTATACTACTATAAAGGAATTTAAAAATATTAAACCACTATTTATATAAACTACTTTTATTTTCTATTTTATATAATTATTATCAACAAATAATGTATAATAATATGAACACTGAATAAGTATATTGAGTGATTCATTAAGTATAAATAAAAGGGAGAGAATTAAGTGAGTAAAAAAAGTAAATTTATCATGTTAACTCTTTCAGTATGTATAATAGGAATAATAATCTATTATCTTAATACTTACAAAGTTGGTAATATAGATAATGTTAGTGAAGGTTTTGTAAAATCAGAAGTTTATAGTGAATATGAAATTAAAGATGCAATGAATATTGTTAAGAAAAAATTTGAAAAAGATTTTAAAGGGTGTACATTAACAGATTTATGGTATGGTGAAAATACAAGTAGGTATTCAGAAGCAGAATGGGCAAAACAATATAATACAGATGAAGCAATAATTTTATTATCAAACTTTGATGTAGATTCTTCTGGTGGGGATGGCTCACTAAATCCTAATACGACTTATAGCGAGTGGCAATGGATTTTAGTTCGCGATAACTTAAATGAAAAATGGTCACTTAAAACATGGGGATATTAATAAAATTAATTAGATAAACAATTAAAAAATAAAGTGGGTAAATTAATTTACCCACTTTATTTATATTAATTTATCAACATTAGTTCAAAACAGAGCCTTAAATAAAAAAGTTGTATTCTATTGATTAGCAATCAATAGAATACAACTTCTAATAATTTCTATTTATTTAAAGCATCTAATAAATCTTGAAGATTTAATCCATGAACCATCGCTGCATCAGCAATAGTTTCAGCTTGAGCTGATGGGCATCCGATACAACCCATTCCAAAACTCATTAATATTTGAGGCGCATTTTCCTTCATCTTAACTACTTCTCCAATTGTCATATCCTTAGTAATCATATATCTCACCTATCCTTACATTATAAAATTAAATTTATTATAAATACTTTGATTTAAGTTCATTCAATATATCTAAATTTTCATCTTTTACATTTCTATTATCATCTTCAAAAATAATACATTCGCTATTAATATTTTTTATAGTCTCTTCCTTAAGCTCTCTTTCAGCAAATTTATAAATTACATTATCTTCTTTATGAATATGTCTATCTAAAAGATTACAATATGAAATTGCATTTGCTATAATATCTAATTTTGCTTCATTATTACCTTCTTCATAAGATTTTAATGCCTCTTCTAAATTAGATACATATAATCTTCCAAGATCATGTTCAACTAGCATTCCATACTTAACTACCTTTTCAGCAGTTTCACCAATTTCTTCTACCATTCTATTAAAAAGCATGATTTCTTCTTTTTTATGATGATGGGAATCTGCATAATTTCTTATAAATTTTATTACTTTATAAAAATCTTCTACATTAACTTTATTTTCTTCTAATATAATTAAAGAAGCTCTTCTAACTACCTTAAGCATTTCTTTTATATTTTTATGTTCTTCCATCATTAATTCAATTGCATTCATACTATCTCACTACCCTTTCAATAGAAAATTCGTTATTTCCTAGGAAATTATATTTATATTCCTTATTTAATATACTAACGAAGCTAGTAATCCACTTATCTCTTAAATCATAAAAGACTTTAACCTTTCCACCAAGGCTTTCCCATATTTCACTATGAACACAAATTCTTCTTTTCCAAACTACTTTATTTTCATCTTGAGATATTACTTCATTTACTCTATCACAAGGCATTCCATCTAAAATATAATCATTCATTGAATTAAAAATATCTATAGCATTAAATTCTTTTATTCCCTTACTTAATACTTCTTTAGCTGCATTTTCACCTTGAGCAATAAATAAACTTTCTAGTTTTGATATATCACTATTTTTTTCTAATATTATAGTAATCCAACTAGCAACTCTACTTTCAGCTGAAGTTATTCTGTCTTGAAGCCATCCATGAATATTAGAAGTATCTATTATATCTTCAAGTGGTAAATTAGGAGTTTTCTCTCCAAACTTACTAATAATTTCATTATTAATAGCTTCTATATCTAACCCTTCTTCTTTAGCTAATGAAATTATATCTTCTTCAAGATTTTCAAACCAAGTAATTTTATTAAATAGCCAGTAATGTATCTTTCCTAAAAATAAACTCATTTCTCTACCTCCATAACTAATCTCTAATGGTAGTTTATCATATGTATGTACAAACATCTGTAACATTAGTTACAGGTGATTTGATTTTTAAATTTTATCTATTAGTTCTAGTCCTAAAGATTTTGCAAACTCTTCACCTAAATGTCTATTTCTTAGGTTTTCAGGGGTATGTGCATCTACACCTAGAATTCTTTTAATATTATATTCTTTAGATAATTCCCAAAAATCTTTTATTGGATAGAAATATCTTTCACCTAAGTTATATTCAACTTTTCCTCTATTAAAACCATTTATGTTTATTTCTAAAGGCATATTTAGCCTTTCAGCTGCTTCAAATATTCTTCTAGATGCTTTTATTGCAGCATCATCCCAATTTCTATACTTTACTCCAAATAAATCTGGATGAGCTATATATGAAAAATATCCACTTTCCATTGTTTTTATAACAAAATCAATATATTTTTCTAAAATTTCTTCTGTAATTTCAATATTACCTATATATTCATATTTACCTTTATAAGGGAAAAAATGAACACCAGCTATTAAGTAATCTGCCTTATGCTTATTAAATAATTCTTCATATAACCAACGATATTCTTCAAAATATTCACATTCTATTGCTGATTTTATAGAAATTTCATTACCATATTTTCTTTTTGCTTCTTCTATTTCATAAAAATATTCTTCTAAATTTTCATATCTCATCCTGTTAAAGTTATCTATATTTTTCCCTGGATGTGGCATATGATCAGAAATTCCAATTTCATCATATCCTTCTTCAATTGCTACCTTAATATAATCTTCAATTGTACCATCTGCATGATTACATCTGTAATTATGTGTATGATAATTAGTCTTCATCATTTTCACCTATCCTTATTATCTAATTTAAAACAAAATTTCTACTAATATACATCATATCACATATAAAAGCTATATTCTAATCTAAAAACAGCATGAAAATGTTACCAATAAAATTTTTATATAAAATTCTCTATTCTTCCTTGGACCTTTATTACTCTCTTTGTAATTGCACTATGAAGTATAACTACATTCTCCATTTCACTTAAATAACAGTAATCTAATACCTTAAAACTAATTTCTTCTTTTCTTTCATAATTAGTTACATATACCTTAAATAATGGTCTACTGCTATTTTCCCCATGAGTGGTTTCAACTATACCAGTACATATTCCTTCACTAGTTGTATATAATCCCAATATAGCTTCAAATAAATATATAATTTCCGGAATCATAAATACAATAAAAAAGTATTTAATGATATCATTACCCATAGAAATAAATATTACTATAAAAACTAAATTAACTAATTTAATTCTTTCAAATCTATCTTTCATCTTTACCTTAGAATGTGGAAAAAATCTTATTTTCATTCTCCAAAACATATTACTTTCTTCGTCTGAAGAACCTGGATTATCATAATCTCTTCTCCATCTAAGCCTATAATCAGTTAGTTTTATTTCCTGAATTTTTCTTTCATTTATATAAAGTAAACATAGATTAATAAAAATTAATAATTGAAATCTTAGTAATATAATATCTTTCAATAAAACTACGCTTGCTATTCCGTAAATAGAAAATAAAAATAT
>NZ_JAWGSV010000180.1:0-6431 GCF_032552055.1 Clostridium sp.
CCTCTATTCTTTTATTAAGAACTATTATTGAAAATGGCTTAGTAATATAATCATCTGCTTTTTCATCAAAGCTCATAATTTCAGTATAATCATCACTCATTGCTGTTAACATAATTACTGGAACGTTACTTTCTTCTCTAATTTTATTTAAAACAACAAAACCATTTGCTCTTGGTAACATTATATCTAAAATTACTAAATCAATTTTATTTTTTTTAAATAGCTCTATTGCCTGCATTCCATCTTCTGCACTTATAACATTATATCCAACCTCTGATAGATATTCACTTACACCTTCTCTTATTTCTTTTTCATCTTCAACAATTAATATATTAATTTTCATTTATATCTTCCTCCATTTTATATAATATATATCAAAATGAATATATTTTATAAATATATAATAACATAACCTTCCAATTATATTATAAATATAAAAGTGTTAATTTCACAAATTAACACTTTTAACATTAAATAACTAAGATTATTTATATACCAATTCCACATATAATTTATCACTAAAATTCTATCTATAAAGACTTACTTAAATGATAATATTATCAACTCTCTCCTTTTCAAATACCTTTATTTATTAACCCAATTTTAGTAAAAACCTCACTTACTTGTGATACGGTTCATTCTTCATTATTCTATAGCCTCTATATATCTGTTCTAAAAGCATAACTCTGAACAATTGATGAGGGAATGTCATTTTTGAAAAGCAAAGCTTGTAATTTGCCCTTTTTAATACCTTTTGTGAAAGTCCTAAACTTCCACCTATAATAAAGGCTATATTGGAGTTTCCCATTACTCCACAGTTTTCTATGTAGGCTGCAAATTGTTCTGAAGTTAGGTTTTCTCCCTTTAGATCCATGGCAATTACATGCATATTATCTTTTATTTTGGATAATATAAGATCTCCTTCCTTATCTTTAATTTGCAGCTCTTCTTTTTCAGAAGCATTATCAGGAGTCTTTTCATCCTGAAGCTCTATTATATCTAATTTACAATATCGACTTAATCTTTTTGAATATTCATCTATTGCTTGCTTTAGATATTTTTCCTTTAGTTTTCCAACAGAAATTATTGTGATATTCATAATGTCTCCTCATAAGTTTAATATTTTTATATTATGCTTAGTATTATAAAATACCTAATAAAGATTATTAATTTTCTATTCTTCATTTAAATAACTATCTACATCTATAATAGTTGTACCTTCATCTACTTCTGGTCTCTTTTTTAGGTAGACTCTTAGCACCTCTGCATTGTAAACAGCTTGAATTCTAGCCAAATCAACATTTGGAACAAAAAAGTTTTTTTCAATATAATTGTTTTCTTCAAGTATATTTATAGTTTTACCTCTATCCTCTAAAGCATTTCTATTTACTTTAATGCTAATATGCTCATTATCATAATCAATATCTATATCTCTTTTTTGCACCCCTTCAATTTTCCCTTCAATTAAATACCTGTCTCCATAATCCTTAAAGTCTAGTTTTAATACTTCTTCCTCTTCTAACTTTTCTTCCGCTTCAATAATATTATTAACAACTTCACTATTTAATACTGTATCCACTATATTATTAATTAAACCCTCATTAGATGCCAAGGTATTAAATACTTCATTAAATATACTAGAAAAAGCCTCTCCAAATCCTCCAATTGTACCTCCTATTATGTTATCACCATTCATATTAGGAATACCTTGAAAGCCATTATTAAGGTTACCACTAAAACTTCCACTAAAGCTACTAGTAAATACTCCATAAACATTACTTCCATTTGTATAAGTATTATATTGATAGTTATTATCTGGAGTAATATTCTTACCACTTTGATTATTTAAGCTATTTAAAGTATTTAATAAGTTGCTATTTGGATTATTATTTAAGTTATTATTATAATTATTATTTAATCCATTTACATTAGTATTGTTCCCTAGTAAATTATTCATTAAAAAGGGTAATATATCAAACATTATAATCTCCTATTATATTAATTCCTATATAATATAATTATTTGAGATTATTACTTTTGATACAAAAATATTTATTTTAATACCCTAGTTCTTCATTGATAAATATTACATGAATTCTATCTTTATTACCTTGGCTTGATATAACAGTAAATTCCCTACAAATCTTATCATTTCCTTTGCAATCAATACAATAACCTACTTTAGTGCAAGGTGTTAGCTTATTTAGTCTCTTTGCATTAGCAGGACCAGATATTTGCTTATTCCTATTGATAGCTTCATCTATATTTTTTACTATTTTATTTACACCAGCTATTACTATTACCTTGTCAGGTCCATATAACATAGCTGCTACTCTATTTCCATTTCCATCAACATTATATAACTTACCATCCTCAGTTATAGCATTACTACTTGTAAAGTAAGCATCAGCAAAAAAACTTTCCCTAAAAATATTTTTCACTTCATCTTTACTTAAACCTTCTTTATATCTATCTAAAAAGTTATACCTACCGCTTCTTAAATGATCTATAACTCCACACTCGAATAATGACATAGAACCACCACAAGAAACTTTTGATCCCTCATTAACTAATTCGCAAATCTTCTCTATAATACCTTCTTTTGTTTGTGCCAAGTACCCATTCATGTTATTGCTTTCTAAAGCTTCAATTGTCCTCATTATTTTTTGATTATTAACCCACTTTAAATTTTTATCCATAATTTATCCCCCCCAAATTCATCATTACTCTTCATATTAATATTTTCAATATATTATAACTTCCTTTAAAATTATCTCTTATTTATAAAGTAAATAGGTGGAATGTAAACCCTTATATAATGTCTTACATTCCACCTTAATTAATTTCTATTTACTTTCCACAGCACTTCTTATACTTTTTACCACTTCCGCATGTACAAGGATCGTTTCTACCAATTTTATTTTCATTTCTTACTATTACAGACTCTCTATATTTCTTTTGGATTTCTTTCCTCTTCTCTGGTGAGAAAATTCCATCCCATTGAGGTAAAGTATATAAATACTCAGCCTTAGCATCTAACATATTGAAATAAAGCTTTTCTAAGTCAACTTCTAATGTAATCTCTTCATCAGCTTTTAAAGCTTCTAAGTCAAATGGATTCTTTAAGCTATCATTAATTCCATCTATAAATCCCATAATAAATTCTTCAGTAGTATTTTGATTGCTAGCTAAATCCTTAATTGTGCAAGTTATAGCTTCAGCATGCTTTGCAAGGATTTCCTTATAAAGAGCTGTTTCTATTTGCATATATTCATTCCAAAAAGCCTCTTCTCCTCTTGCCTTTACATATTCAACTACCATGTCTGTCCATTGTTTATATAAGCTCATATTCATTCTCCTTTTTATGTGGTATTGTTTATATAATTTTGATTATAATACTATGACATCACTAGGGCTATGTCTATTTGCCATAGTTAAATCAATATCTACATTTTGCTGTATGTTATTCTCCCTTAGGACTCCAAGAACTGTCTCTAATGCTAAATCCGGATGATTATTAGTTCCACTTAAGTGTCCTAATATAATTTTTTTATTTTGCTTGTATCTAATTAAGTCTACTATAGCCTTACCACAGTCATCATTTGATAAGTGACCTACCTCACTTAATATTCTTCTTTTTAAAGCATATGGATAAGGACCAAACTTCAACATATTAACATCATGATTACTTTCCAGTAATATAACTTCTGAATCCTTAATATTATCTCTTATTTCTTCAGTATATATTCCAAAGTCAGTAGTAACACTAGCCTTTTTGCCATTGCTATGAATTGTATAACCGACTGGCGCAACTGCATCATGTGGTATGTTAAAAGAAATTATATCTATATCTTTAATAGATACAGTGGATCTTCTATCCATAATCTTTATATTATGCTCTTTAATTTTACCTATGCTACTCTCCATTGCAGACCAAGTGTTAGCATTAGTAAAAATAGGAATATCATATTTACGAGATAATACCCCTATTCCTTTAATATGATCTGAATGCTCATGAGTAACAAATATTCCATCTATTTTACTTGGGTCTTCTCCTATACTCTTTAGAGCTTCATCTATCTTCTTACCAGGTAAACCTGCATCTATTAGTACTTTTGCATTATCTGAAGCAATAAAAATACTATTTCCACTACTTCCACTATATAATGAACAAAACTTCATATTATTATCCCCCGTTAGATACTACTCTTCTTCTACTCTAGTAATATCTGCTCCTAAGCTAGAAAACTTGTTCTCAATGTGAGGATATCCTCTGTCTATGTGTTCAATCTCAGTTATTTCAGTAAATCCACTTGCCACTAAACCTGCAATAACCATTGCTGCTCCAGCTCTTAAATCAGTTGCGATAACTTTAGCTCCAACTAGTTCCTTATTACCTTCTATTATAGCTGTTCTGCCTTCAACCTTTATTGTTGCACCCATCTTTTTTAACTCATCTATATGCTTATGTCTATTTTCCCATATACTTTCAGCAATTAAACTTTTTCCAGGTACTGTACTTAATAAAGCCGACATAGGTTGTTGAACATCTGTTGGGAATCCTGGATATGGAGCTGTCTTTACATTAACTCCTTTTAATTCTCCCTCAACATATACTCTAATACTATCGTCACCCTCTTCAACTACAGCTCCCATTTCAATTAATTTGGCTGCTATTGATTCTAAATGCTTAGGTATTACATTTTTTATAGTAACATCACCTTTAGTTGCTGCTGCTGCAATCATAAATGTTCCAGCCTCAATTTGATCTGGAATAACACTATAATTACATCCTTGAAGTTTTTCAACTCCCTTTACTCTTATAACATCCGTTCCAGCACCTTTAATATCAGCTCCCATAGAGTTTAAGAAGTTTGCAACATCCACAACATGTGGTTCCTTTGCAACATTTTCAAGTATAGTAGTTCCTTCTGCTAATGTAGCTGCTATCATAACATTTATAGTAGCTCCAACAGTAACTACATCAAAGAATATATTTGCTCCATGAAGATGTTCTGCTTCAACTGTAACAGCGCCATGTTCTATAGTAACCTTTGCTCCTAAAGCTTCAAATCCTTTTATATGTTGATCTATAGGTCTTACACCTATAGGGCATCCCCCTGGAAGTTCTACTCTAGCCTTTTTAAACCTCGAAAGTAAAGCTCCTATAAAATAATATGAAGCTCTCATTCTTCTAACATCATCAGTACAAGCCTCTACTCTTGTAACATCTGTAGCATCTATTTCTAAAGTATTGTTATCTATCTTATTAACTGAACATCCAAGACTAGCTAAGATTCTTTCAAGACAATGAACATCTTCAATATCTGGTACATTATCAATAATGCACTTTCCTTCGCTCGCCATTATAGCTGCTGGCAATATAGCAACCGCTGAGTTCTTTGCACCATTTATTTCAACAGAACCTTTTAATGCTTTTCCTCCATTTATAACTAACTTTTCCATCCATTTCACCCTTATCACTATTTATATATATAATATTTCCTTTTATTTCAACTATTATCCATCGTTGTGTAACATTCTAAAAAACTTACAATATTCATTATAACATAAAATATATTTATTTAAATAGAGTTTTTTCTTCCAATAAGGCTTTTTTACTGCATTTTACAAAGAAAAGTTTTAACCATATAATCTTTCTTAATTTTCTGTAATATGTTATAATTTATAAAAAGTTTATATATGAATAAATTTCATATATTAATATTGATATGAGAGGCTAAACCTATGAAGTATTACTTAGTTGCATTATTTGATGATGAATCATATAAGCATTTAAATCCTATTCAAAGGAATTTATCTAAAAAATTTAGAGCAAATAGAAATTCACCAACACCTTATATACCATTAGAAGTTATAGAAAATCCAAATATAGATAAACTAGATCTTGTAGTAGATAAGATTGTTAAGCCTTATAAAAACTTTAAAGTACAGTTATTACCTAAGGTTTCAGTGTCAGAGTCACAAAAAACTTTAAATGTAAAAATAGAGGATGTTGGGTATATCAAAAGATTAAATAGATTAATGAATGATACATTAAAACTACATGGCTTTAATGTACCTGAAGAAAATATTGATAATCAAATGCACATTTCTCTTGCAAATCTTAATTTCATCCCTAAGGATTCAAAAAAATTAGATGGTGAAATAAATTTAAAAGAAAAGTGTGAAACTTTAAAAGTAGATAGAATTGAATTATGGAAATTCTCTAATAATAAAAGAGAAACATTAATTAAGAGCTATCCTTTAAAGAAAAATTTATATTTGTAAGTATTTTATTGGAATTTATTTACGTATAATCTTAGTTACTCTTAGGTTTCTAAGATTATTTTTTTAATATTTTTAAAATTATTTTTTGTATTCGTTTTCTCCACTTTTCAATTTCGAAATATTTTTGTAAAATATAATAA
>NZ_JAWGSV010000181.1:0-6277 GCF_032552055.1 Clostridium sp.
CATATATATAAGTATTGTCAATATAATTTCAAATATAGATTAAGTAAATTTTGGAGGGAATTATGGCGAAAAAACCTGTAATGTTAATGATATTAGATGGATTTGGAATAGCTCCAAAGTCAGATGGAAATGCTGTAGAAGCAGCGCAAAAACCAAATTACAATAGATTAATGACTCAATACCCAAGCACACAATTACAAGCTAGTGGATTATTTGTTGGATTACCAGATGGACAAATGGGTAACTCAGAAGTAGGACACTTAAATATAGGTGCTGGAAGAATTATATATCAAGAATTAACAAGAATAACTAAGGAAATAGAAGAAGGCGGATTCTTTAAGAATGAAGCTTTAACATTAGCAGTAGAAAATGCTAAGAAAAACAACTCTGCACTACATTTATTAGGATTATTATCAGATGGTGGAGTTCACTCACATATCGATCACTTAAAAGGACTATTAAAATTAGCTAAAGATGCTGGATTAACTAAGGTATATGTTCATGCATTTATGGATGGTAGAGACGTTCCACCTTCATCAGGAAAAGATTTCATAGTTGAAATCGAAAAGTACATGAAGGAAATAGGAGTAGGTAAAATAGCTACTGTATCTGGAAGATACTATGCAATGGATAGAGATAACAGATGGGAAAGAGTAGAACTTGCTTACAATGCAATGGTTCTAGGAAAAGGTGAAATTTCTTCATCTGCAGTAGAAGCTATTGATAAGTCTTACCATGATAATAAGACTGACGAATTCGTATTACCTTCAGTAGTAGATTCAGAAGGAACTATTAAGAATGGAGACTCAGTAATATTCTTTAACTTTAGACCAGATAGAGCTAGAGAAATAACTAGAGCTATTAATGATAAGGAATTTGCTGGATTTAATAGAGAAGCTTTAGATTTAACATTCGTAACTTTAACTCAATATGACAAGACTTTAGAAGGAGTTAATGTTGCTTACAGACCAGAAGGAATTAACAATACTTTAGGAGAATATGTTTCAAATAAAGGATTAAATCAATTAAGAATTGCTGAAACTGAAAAGTATGCACACGTTACATTCTTCTTTAACGGTGGAGTAGAAAAAGAATATCCAGGTGAAGATAGAGCATTAATTGCATCTCCTAAGGTTGCAACTTATGATTTAAAACCTGAAATGAGTGCTCATGAATTAACAGATGAATTACTTAAGAGATTAGATGAAGATAAGTATGATATGATTATCCTTAACTTTGCTAATCCAGATATGGTTGGTCATACTGGAGTTATGGAAGCAGCAGTTAAGGCTATAGAAACTGTTGATGGATGCCTAGGTAAGCTTGCAGATAAGATCTTAGAAAAAGACGGAACTTTATTTGTAACTGCAGACCATGGTAATGCAGAAATCATGATTGATTTCTCAACAGGAAATCCATTCACAGCTCATACAACTGACCCAGTTCCATTTATATGGGTATCAAATAGAACAGAAGGTAGAAGCTTAAAAGAAGGAAAACTTGCTGATATAGCTCCTACAATGTTAAATGAAATGGGATTAGATAAACCAGCTGAAATGACTGGAGAATGTTTAATAGTAAACAACTAATTAAAATAGAAGCGTAGCTTAAGGCTACGCTTTTTATTTTTTTAATTTGTATTCAAAATAGGATACTTTAAGAAGAATGGCTGGAAGATTTTAAGATTAATTTTAAAAATATTAATAGTGATTATGGACAAGACGCCTTTATGTATGTATACTTAGTTTTATAAAAGAAAACGTTTTTAAAGGGGAGAAAAAATGAGTAATTATATAGTCTTTGATATAGGTGGATCATCAGTAAAATGGTCTGTAATTAATAACGAAGGTAGTATATTAATTAGTGGAAAAATAGAGATATCTGAAACTATAGAAGGATTTTTTTATGAATTATCTAGTAAGGTAAATGAACTAAAGGAAGAATATAGTCTAGAGGGTATTGCATTAAGTGCACCTGGAGCAGTAGATAATGAAACAGGAATTATTGGAGGGATGAGTGCAATACCTTATATACATGGACCTAACTTTAAAGAAGTATTAAATGAAATGACAGGGCTGCCAGTTGAAATAGAAAATGACGCAAATTGTGCGGCATTAGGGGAATGTTGGATTGGAGCAGCTAAGAATGAAAATGATTGTGCATTTGTTGTGTGTGGAACAGGAATAGGTGGGGCATTAGTAAAAGATAAAAAAATACATTCAGGTGTTCATAAACATGGAGGCGAATTTGGATATTGCTTAGTAGATATAGATGTTCATAACCAACAATATTTATCCTGGAGTAGAGCTGGTTCAACTTTTGCAGTAACAAAATTTATTGCAGATAGAAAAGGAATAAGTATGGATAACTTTAATGGAAAAAAAGCCTTTGAGTTATATGATAATGGTGATGAAATAGCAGTAGAAGAAGTAAATAGATTTTTTAGATATATGGCTATAGGTATATTTAATATTCAATATACCTACGATCCAGAGGTAATAGTTTTAGGTGGTGCTATTTGTGAAAGAGAGGGATTCTTAGAGGAAGTAAATAAAAAGATAGATGAAATTAAGAATTCCAATTCAGATGCTAAAATAAGACCAGTAGTTAAGATTTGTAAGTATGGAAATGATGCAAATAAATTAGGTGCTTTATATAACTTTTTACAAAAGCAAAATTTAATATAATTACAAAGAATAATAGTAATAAATAATAAAATAATTAAGAAATGTTTTTAATATATAGATTGAATAGAAGGTGTATGAGTATATAAATTGATTTGCTTATACACCCTTTTTTATTGCATTAATTTAAGAAAGTTTAAAAGAATGATACAAATATAGTGAAGTTAAGAAAAGATATATAAATAAAGTTTATATTAGTATAAAATTTAGTTTCGATTTATTTTTAGAAATAATTACGTATATATATAACTACATTTAACTAAGGAATAATATGGTATAATTTACTAGAGAAATGTTAGATTAGCAAATAGTTATAATTTTAAATTTTGTTTTTATGACTATAATAATTATTTAGATTTTAAGGGGAATGGGATACGATGGATAAGTTTAAGGAGAATCAGTTAAATGATAAATCAGTAGATATAGATGAGAGGTTTCTAAAGAACTTTAGAGGTGGAGCTACGAAAAATATTGCTATTGGATTTATGTTTACTGTATTTACTTTTAATTTTTTATGGTTACAGTACATATTACCAACATTAGCAGCAGTGCTTTTATATATTGGATTCCGTGATTTAAGAAAAGAAAATAAAGCCCTTAAAGTAGCTTGGAAATTTTCTATTATAAATATGGCATTTAATGTATTAAGTTTGATATATAAAAGTACACCATTAAGTGTTAATTTTAATAATATTTTTTTATCGGCATTAATATTAATAGTATTTCATATTACTTTTCTAATTACTTTTAGAAAAGGTATACGAGAAGTTTTTAATAAAGCTAATGTAGAGTATAAAAAAGATCCTATTATGAGGCTAATAATTTGGAGGATTATAGTTACAATTATTGCTTTAACAGGATTATGGCAAATTTGGTTTATTTCTATTCCTATGATTATATATTACTTCTATATAATTAGATTGCTATATAAATTAAGCTATGATATTGAAAGTATTAATTGTATGACTTCAAATACTAACATAAGATTTAGTGATAAAAGTTTGATATTAGGATATCTTACAAGTTGTATTTTCTTAGTTGCAATTAGCTGTGTACTATCCAATCATATTAGACTAGACTCTGTTGAAGTAATTCCTGTTAAGGAATATAGTAATAGGAATTTGTTAATAGATGAAGGGATTCCATTGAAAATTGTTAGGGATATTTTAGATGAAGATATTGCTGTCCTTAAAGATATAGTAAATGTAGAAACAGTAAATATTGATTTTGATTTCGATAAAGATACAGAAAAAGATTTAGAAGCAACAACTATATTTATTGAACTTAATTATAATGAAATATATGCAATTGAATACTTTAATTGGGGAGAAAAGGGACCTTATTGGCAAGATGGTATTGCAATTAGTAATTCAAGAGATTTAGAGCTTATAAATGGAAGATTAATATATGAAAATGAAGGTATAAACTACGCTTCAGAAATACCTAGATTAAATGGAGGAGCAGTAGAAAGTACTGATGTTTTTGGGCAATTAAGTCAAGAAAATAAAATAACAGGTGCAATAAATTATCCTTTTAACTCTAAAGAACAAAGAGGGTATATTTTCTACAAAATAAATATCGAAGAAGGTGCTATATTAGGAACTAATATAGCAGACTATACTCACTATAATCATCCCTTTAGAATTCCTTATACAGAAGTTGAAAAAAGTAATTTAAGTTTTACTAATAATTTAGGACAAAATGCATCCAATTATAGGACTAAGAGTAGGATAGAGTTAGATAAGCAAAATAGTTTTTAAGATAATGGTATAAAGTGAATCAAAAGTATTCATATAGAGGGAGGTAAGCTTTAATGGAGTTTTTAATAAGACCAATAGAAATAGGAGATGGCAAAGGAGTAAATGCCCTTAGACGTATGCCAGGGGTATTTGAAAATATACTTGGTATTCCATCAGAAAGAGTAAAACGTAATGAAGATTTCATTATCAATATGGACGGGAACCAGCACCAATTTGTAGCTGTAGCTAAAAATAAAAATGGTGAAGAAGAAATAATAGGAACTGCAGGATTAACTATAAATTCAAATCCACGTTTACGTCATAGTGGCGGCATTGGAATTATGATTCATAAAGACTATCAGAATATGGGGGTTGGCACTGCTTTAATGGAAGCTCTACTTGATGTTGCTGATAATTGGCTAATACTTATTCGAGTTGAGTTAGGAGTTTTCGAAGATAATAAAAGAGCCATTCATCTTTATGAAAAGTTCGGTTTTGAAAAAGAAGGTCTTAAACGTCTAGCAGCTATAAGAAATGGAAAATATGAAAATGAATACTTAATGGCAAGAATTAATCCAGCGTATATAAAAGAATAAATACGTAGGATATTAATAAAAAGGAGTATAATATGAAGGTTTGTAGTAAGTGTAATGCTGAAATTAAATTTAAAGCTTTACTAAAATCGACTTATAAAAGAGATGGATTAATAGAATGTGATAAGTGTAGTACTAAATTTAAAGTGAAAGGCTATCTGCTTATTATTATCACTCTTATTTCTTTAAGTTGCATTACTATGAGTTATTTGACTAGATACTATCCAACTACAGTGATAAGTTATATTATAAGAAGCGCTATAGCTTTAATTGCTATCACATTATTATACATTGAACTTGCGTATTTACTTCAATGGAAAGAACAGTAGAAATAATGCATTTATAATTTTAAACTATTACTAAAGTAAGCAATCAATTTAATACTTGAAAGTTAAACATCACCACATTGCTAAAATATGTTGCAAATAAGTTGTGATACTAATAGATGATTATAATTTAAATGGTGGAGATATTATGAGAAAGTGCCTAAGATGTGATGAAATTCTGATTGAGTATTTTATGTATTCGACTAAGGAGGATATTAAATGAGTTTTGTAATGAAAATGTTTATTTCATTTATGCTAATTTTATTTTGGATTTTCACAAGTATCCTAGTTAAGAAAATTCCAGACAAGGTGTTTTATAAAGAAAGAGTAGCATATAAAGTAAAGAAGGAGTTATATATTAAAAATGTTAGGCGTACTATAGATTTATTAATATTTTGGAATATAATACTTTCTGCATTTATGTGGGTTGGAAGTGAAATTACCATTACTTTATTATCTTTTCAATCTTTTAGCTTTATTTGTATGTCTTTAAAACAAAAAAGATATATTATGAAAATTTAATATTATTATGGATTATAGGTTTTATTTAAATATTAGCTAACTGATATTATAATATAAAAAAATATAGGAGTGATAGATATGGGTTATAAGTATTCATTTGTTGAGGCTAAAATTAATGGATTTTTTTCTGCTACAAATCATAGAGAATTAATAAATCAATATGCTAAAGAGGGATGGCAGTTTATAAATTCAATACCAACATCATTCTATGGAAATAACGGTGAGCCTAAAACCTTTGATCTAATATTTAAAAAAATGATGATTAATAATTAAAAAAATCATTCATAAGGGAATAAGTCTCGAAGATTGAATAGTATAACATTTACAAAATACGATATGATCAATTCATACTTGAAAGATAATTGGAGTTATAATTTCAACTATGTGACTATTTTTAGTGATTGCTTTTAGTA
>NZ_JAWGSV010000182.1:0-6194 GCF_032552055.1 Clostridium sp.
ATTAAGAATTGTGTGAATATTAAAAAAATGGTAAGATGAAAGTATGTTAAAAATAAAACAAGGGGGTACAGTTATGTATAAAGTTGTTAGTAAGAGGGAGTTAACTGATAATATATATCTTATGGATATAGAAGCACCAAGAGTTGCAAAGTCAGCTAAACCTGGACAGTTTATTATTATTAAAAATGATGATAAGGGTGAAAGAATACCACTAACTATTGCTGACTATAGTAAAGACAAGGGGACTGTAACTATAGTATTTCAAGCAGTTGGTAGAGGAACAAAGGAACTTGCTAGTTTTAATGAGGGAGATTATGTTGCTGACTTTGTTGGGCCATTAGGACAACCAAGTGAATTTATTTATGAAGATATAAATGAATTAAAAAGAAAAAATATCATCTTTATAGCAGGTGGTGTGGGGGCAGCACCTGTATATCCGCAAGTAAAATGGATGCATGATCATGGTATTGATTGTGATGTTATAGTTGGAAGTAGAAGTAAGGAATTATTAATATTAAAAGATGACTTAAAGAAGGTTTCTAAGAATTTATATATATCAACAGATGATGGTAGCTATGGATTTAATGGAAGAGTTACTGATTGCTTAAAGCACTTAGTAGAGGAAAAAGGTAATAAATATGACCATGCAGTTGTAATAGGACCTATGATAATGATGAAGTTTATGGCTAGTCTTACTAAGGAGTTAAATATACCAACTACAGTAAGTTTAAATCCTATTATGGTAGATGGTACAGGCATGTGTGGTGCCTGTAGAGTTACTGTTGGAGGAAAAGTTAAATTTGCCTGCGTAGATGGTCCAGAGTTTGATGGACATTTAGTAGATTTTGATGAATCTATGAGAAGACAAGCTATGTATAAAACTGAGGAAGGTAGATCTCAGTTAATAATAGAAGAAGGAGATACTCATAATCATGGTGGTTGTGGTTGTAAGGTGGAGTAGTTATGAATATGCAAGATAGAATGAAAAGGGTACCTGTAGCGGAACAAGCCCCAGAAGTTAGAGCTAAGAACTTTGAAGAGGTTTGTCTTGGATACTTAGATGAGGAAGCAATAAGAGAAGCTAATAGATGTTTAGGCTGTAAGAATCCTAAATGTGTTGATGGATGTCCAGTATCTATAAATATTCCAGGGTTTATAGGATATATGAAAGAAGGAGAATTTGAAAAAGCTGCTAAAGAAGTTGCAAAATATAGTGCATTGCCAGCTGTTTGTGGAAGAGTATGTCCGCAAGAAAGCCAATGTGAAGGTAAATGCGTACTTGGAATTAAAGGGGAAGCAGTATCTATTGGTAAGCTTGAAAGATTTATAGCAGATTGGTCTAGAATAAATGAAGTTGATCTTTCTGAGAGGGAAGAATTAAAAGGTAAGAAAGTTGCAGTTATAGGAAGTGGTCCTGCGGGATTAACTTGTGCAGGAGAATTAGCTAGAAAAGGCTATGATGTAACTATTTTTGAAGCATTACATGAACCAGGTGGAGTATTAGTTTATGGAATTCCTGAGTTTAGATTACCTAAGGATGATGTAGTTAGACCTGAAATTGAAAATATAAAGAAGCTTGGAGTTAATATAGAAACTAACGTTATAATAGGTAGAACCATTACCATTGATGAACTTATGGCTGAGGAAGAGTTTTCAGCTGTGTTTATAGGTTCAGGAGCAGGACTTCCTAAATTTATGGGGATTCCAGGAGAAAATGCAAATGGAGTATTATCTGCTAATGAATTTTTAACTAGGGTTAATTTAATGAAAGCCTTTAAAGAAGAATATCATACACCAGTAAAGATAGGTAAAAAGGTAGCTATAGTAGGTGGAGGAAATGTTGCTATGGATGCAGCAAGAACTGCCTTAAGATTAGGGTCAGAATCTCATATAGTTTATAGAAGAAGTGAATCTGAATTACCAGCAAGAGCTGAAGAAGTACACCATGCTAAAGAAGAAGGAGTAATCTTTGACGTTTTAACTAATCCAACTGAAATCTTAGTAGATGAAAATGGATGGGTTAAAGGTATGAGATGTGTAGAAATGGAACTAGGAGAGCCAGATGAATCAGGAAGAAGAAGACCTGTAGTTAAAGCAGGATCTGAATATATTATGGATGTAGATACAGTTATAATGTCTCTTGGAACTTCTCCAAATCCATTAATATCTTCTACTACTGAAGGTCTTGAAACTAATAAGTGGAAGTGCTTAATTGCAGATGAAAGTGGTCTTACTACTAAAGAAGGAGTTTATGCTGGTGGAGATGCAGTTACAGGAGCAGCTACTGTTATATTAGCAATGGGAGCAGGGAAAAAAGCAGCAAATGCAATAGATGAATACTTAAATAATTTAGATAAATAATTAAGCTAACTAGCTAGATAAGAGTTAAGTAAATTAGATAAGAATGTTAGATAAGAAAATTTAGATAAGAGCCTTGCATTTAGAAGTTGGAAAAATAACTTAGATAAAAAATTTAAATAAATGGTTTAGATAGAAAATAGATAAATGATTTAAATAAAAGCTTTGATATATGACTTAGGTTTAGAAGCTAAATTAGTTCGAGAAAAATATTTGATATATGAATAAGTTATAAATTTGAAATAATAAAAATGTATAAAATATTAAATTTTTGTAAATAGTATATGGTTGTTTTAGTAATTAGTGGGTGAAATATAGTATAATTAAATAGAAAATTTTATTTAATTTATTTTGTGAATATGCTTAGTTTTAGAGTGATTAGTCTATACAACTTTTTATATTAAAGAAATTTAAATAAAATTTTCTATAAATGTCCTAATTACTAGCAGGATTATCTTAAACGAAAGAGGGGTATTAAAATGTATTTATCCAAATTTACTGATTATTCATTTAGATCACTAATATATCTAGCAGAAAACAGAGACAAGCTTTGTACTGTTGAAGAACTTGCAAAAAAACTAGAAATATCAGAGCATCATTTAAAAAAGATAATACATAAAATGGCGAAGACAGATTTAGTTATTTCTATGAAAGGTAGAACAGGTGGATTAAAACTTGGATTAGAACCTTCAGATATAAATTTGGGAGAAGTTATTAAGATAACAGAAGACAATTTAAATATTGCACAATGCTTTAACAAAGATAATTGTTGTCCTTATGTGGGGTCAGGATGTAAGATAAAAGGAATAATGAAAAGCTCATTAGATGCGTTTATAAATGAGTTTTCTAAATATACATTAGAAGATGTATTATAATGATTAATTTATAGATTATAGAATAAAGTGAAATGTACAGTTAAGGATAATGTTAAATTTCACTTACAAATAAGAAAATAGGAACTGAATTTAAACTAATATTAATTAATAGGTTGTAATTCAGTTCCTTTTTTTTATACAATATATGTATGGAATAATATAACATAAAAAGGAGAGGGCAATATGATTAATATAGGTATTATAGGAACGAATTTTATTACTGATAGTTTAATTGCAGGGTCTAGGGAAGTTAAGGATGCAAAGATTTCAGCTGTTTATTCAAGAACTGAAGAAAGGGCAAAAGAGTATGCAAATAAATTTGAAATAGAGCATACCTTCACCAATTTAGAAGAAATGGCAAAGAGTGATTTAATAGATGCAGTTTATATAGCATCACCAAACTCACTACATGCTAGTCAAGCAATTTTATTTTTAAAGAATAAGAAGCATGTATTAGGGGAAAAAGCTTTTGCTTCAAATACTAAAGAAGTAGATGAAATGATTAAGGCTGCTAAAGAAAATAATGTTGTTCTTATGGAAGCTATGAGAACTACAGTGTTACCAAATTTTAAAGCTATAAAAGACAACTTATACAAGATTGGAAAGATTAGAAAGTATTTTGCAAGCTACTGCCAATACTCTTCAAGATATGATAAATATAAGGCTGGAGAAGTGTTAAATGCCTTTAAAAATGAATTATCTAATGGAGCTATTATGGATATAGGGATTTACTGTATAGCACCAATGGTCAATCTTTTTGGAAAGCCAAATACAGTAAAGGCTAATGGAGTAATGCTTAAAACAGGCGTAGATGGAGAAGGAAGTGCAATCTTTGGCTATGACGATATGGAGGCAGCAGTTACTTACTCAAAAATAAGCAATTCATACCTTCCATCAGAAATTCAAGGGGAAGAAGGAAGCATAATAATTAATAAAATCAACACCTTTGAAAATGTAAAAATAATTTATAGAGATGGAAGAGAAGAAGATTTAACTTTAGAACATAAAAAAGAAAATATGTGTTACGAAGTTGAAGAGTTTGTAAACTTAATTCAATCAGGAGAAAAAGAATCTAAGATAAACTCCTTAAAGGTTTCAAGAGATGTAATAGAAGTAATAGAAGAAGCAAGGAAGCAAATAGGAGTTATATATCCAGCGGACAGTGACAATTAACAGTTAAGAATTAAAAATTAACAATTTAGGTTATAATTCAGGCGAGCTGATTTAGAATGAAAGAATTAAGAGTTACTATAAAGCTTAGGCTTTATAGTAACATGAAAGAATGAAGTAGGAAAAATAATCTGGCTGAATTTCTACATTAATAAGTATAAAAGGGGTCTTTGTTTGGAAAATTTAATAATTAGGGATGAAATAGAAAGTGATTACTTTAATGTTGAACATATGACTAAGAAGGCTTTTTGGAATTTACATCTTCCAGGCTGTAATGAACATTATTTAGTTCATATTCTTAGAGAAAGTGATGATTATGTTCCAGAGTTAAGTAAAGTGGCAGAAGTTAATGGAGAAATTGTTGGAGCTATTATGTACTCAAAAGCTTATGTATCTGATGGAGTCAAGAGTACAGAAGTATTAACTTTTGGGCCTTTATGTGTAGATCCAAGTTATCAAAATAAGGGGATAGGTGGAATATTATTAAGAGAAACAATGAAGTTAGCTAAAGAGGCAGGATATAGAGGGATTGTAATATTTGGTGAGCCAGATTATTATCCTAAACATGGTTTTAGAACTTGTGATAACTTTGGTATAACAACTATTGATTCTAAAAACTTTCCACCATTTATGGCAATTGAATTAATTCCTAATGGACTTAAAGATGTACAAGGAAAATTCTATGAATCTGAAGTATTTAATCGTTTAATACCAGAAAAAGTTGAGGAATTTGATAAAAGATTTCCTTATATGGAGAAGTTAAAACTGCCGGGACAGTGGGAATAGGGAGGTAATTATGAATAGAATTAATATCATTTGTTTAGGTGTTAGAAATATGAAGAAATCTATCCAGTTTTATAGGGATGGACTAGGATTTCAAACTGATGAAAAAGAAGATAATCCAGCTGTAATATTTTTTAATGCAACAGGAACAAAGTTTGAATTATATCCTTTAAATCTTTTAGCAGAAGATATTAGCTCTGAGAATCCACCTAAAATAGGCACAGGATTTTCAGGAGTTACTTTAGCACTTAATGTTAAAAATAAAAATGAAGTAGAGGAAGTAATTGAACTAGCTAGAAAAGCAGGTGCAACAATAGCAAAAGAACCTCAAGATGTTTTCTGGGGTGGATACCATGCTTACTTTGCAGATCCTGATGGATACTACTGGGAAGTAGCTTGGGGCCCCAATTTTAAATTTGATGAAAATGATATGCTTATTTTTTAATCATATTAGAGGGTGATTGTAGTGTAGAAAAAAGTGCATCAATTTATTATTGTTCTAAACGAAAAAGTTTAATATCAATTAGAAATTAATAATGAAAAAATGACAATTTATAAAGCAATTTGTTTTAAATGATAAAAAATAAATTATATACTATGAGATAAAGCTAGAGTAAAAGAAGTAATACTCATATTATAATTAAGATATAGTATGAATTTTATAAAGGAGATATAAAATTAGACTAGAACTATAATTATCCTCAAAATAAATGAATTATTTAGCTAAGTATTTAAGACTATGTAATTTAGGAAAATCATAGTTAAAATGCATGATTCAAGGCTGTTGACAGAAAAAAAATTATAATATATAATTACAACACAGAATGAAAATTGAATATTTCGCGTTAAACTAATTTTAACCTGGGGGCGTTTTGGCTTCGACGGGGGTAAGATGGGTTTGATAAGCGAGCCGAGGCAAGCATGTCACCTCGATAATAAAGTATGCATTAAAGATAAACGCAGAAGACAATTTTGCATTAGCAGCTTAATATAGCCGCTCATCAGCCC
>NZ_JAWGSV010000183.1:0-6187 GCF_032552055.1 Clostridium sp.
CCTTTAAAGTAATGGAAGAAAATGAAACAATAGTGGAAGATAAGGAAGCAGCAGCTAAGATATATGCTTCATTAGGTTTAGTTTTAAAAGAGTCAATTAAAAAATATAGAGAAAGTTATAAAGTAATGGATTCTCTAGTGGAAATTGATATTAATGATAAGAGTTTTTGTCCTTTCCCATATTTAGAAATTGAAACAACCTCTGAAGAAAGATTAAAAGAAATACTTGCATTACTTGGATATAGCATTGAAGACACAACTTCTAAAACTATTTATGAGTTATTAGAGGAAAGAGGATTAGCTAAAAATAATAAAGGTAAGGGATTATAAAAATTTTTGTAACAAAAAGTAAAACTTCTTAGTAATTTATAATAAGGATTTTATTAAGTACTAAGGAGATTAAGTATGGAATGGTTTATTAATCAAAGTCCAATAGTTCAAGGACTACTTGCAACAATTTTTACATGGTTAGTAACAGCCCTTGGAGCAGCATTAGTTTTTTTCTTTAAGAAGTTTGATAGGAGAATATTAAATACTATGCTTGGTTTTGGGGCTGGAGTAATGATTGCTGCAAGCTTTTGGTCATTATTAAGTCCTGCTATAGATCTTTCAGAACAACTAGGCTATAGTGGATTTATAATTCCAAGTATAGGATTTTTCCTAGGAGGAGCATTTTTAATTTTTGCAGATAAGCTTATGGATAAGTATTCATATGGCTCAGTATTAAAAAAAGAAGAGGTAGAAGAAAGTGAAGAAGGAAGTAGTTCCAAAGTAACTAAATATAGAAAGAGTATTTTGCTTGTTTTAGCAGTTACACTTCATAATATACCTGAAGGATTAGCTGTTGGAGTAGCCTTTGGTGGAGTAGCAGCAGGTATTCCAGGTACATCAATAGCGGCAGCTATAGCATTAGCCATTGGAATAGGATTACAAAACTTTCCGGAAGGGGCAGCGGTATCTTTACCATTAAGAAGTGAAGGGATTTCAAGATTTAAAAGCTTTTTATATGGCCAAGCATCTGGTATAGTAGAACCTATAGCAGGAGTAATTGGTGTAATAGCTGCTTTAACTGTAAGAAGTATGTTACCTTTTTTACTATCATTTTCAGCAGGAGCAATGATAGCTGTAGTAGGAGCTGAGTTACTACCAGAAGCATCTTTAGAAAATAAAAAATTAACTACTTTTGGATTAATACTTGGATTTATAGTTATGATGATTTTAGATGTAGCATTAGGATAAAATTTGTAATAAGTTTTAGCCTAGACTAAATTTCTTAGCCTACGTTAAAAACTCTTGCGCAATTAAGTACAAAAAAAGAAGTATCACATAGTGTGATACTTCTTAGTTTAATGGAATTAAGCTTGGTTAATTGATCCGAATAATTCCATTTTTTCTTTAACTGTAGCTTTAATAGCTTCAAATCCTGGAGCTAAAAGCTTTCTTGGGTCAAAGCCTTTTCCTTGTGTATCTTTTCCAGCTTCGATGTACTTTCTTGTACCTTCAGCAAATGCTAATTGACACTCAGTGTTAACATTGATTTTAGATACTCCAAGAGAGATAGCTTTCTTAATCATATCTTCAGGGATTCCAGTACCACCGTGTAATACTAGTGGAACGTTGTTTGTAACTTTGCTTATAGCTTCTAAAGCTTCAAAGCTAAGTCCTTGCCAGTTTTCTGGATATACTCCGTGAATATTACCGATACCAGCAGCTAACATTGTAACTCCTAAATCAGCGATTGCTTTACATTCGTTAGCATCAGCGATTTCTCCAGCGCCAACAACTCCATCTTCTTCTCCACCGATTGATCCAACTTCAGCTTCTAAAGATAATCCTTTTTCTGAAGTTAACTTAACCATTTCTGTTGTCTTAGCAATATTTTCATCTATTGGATAGTGAGATCCATCAAACATGATTGATGAGAATCCAGCTTCAATAGCCTTTAAAGCACCTTCGTAGCTACCGTGGTCTAAGTGAATAGCAACTGGTACAGTGATGTTTAATTCTTCCATCATTCCGTTTACCATTCCAACTACAGTTTTGAAACCACACATATATTTAGCAGCACCTTCTGATACTCCTAATATAACTGGTGAATTATTTTCTTGAGCAGTTAATAATATTGCTTTAGTCCATTCTAAATTATTGATATTGAATTGACCTACAGCGTATTTGCCTGCCTTAGCTTTATTTAACATTTCCTTTGCAGAAACTAACATGGTATAATACCTCCATTAATTTATATTTTATTACAATTAAGCTATAAAGTTAACTGTAGTAAGGAGAATAACTAAATAGTTGTCCTCATTACTATATATTATAACTCAAAATAGATTTAATTTAAACAAAAAAATTAGTTTTTGCCTTCCAAGGTATATAAATAATGAGAAAATTTCCATATATATTTAGTGTTTATTCAATTTAAATAATTATTTTTGAGTTTTTGTAAATAATTACTATGTAATTCAAATATTTTGATAAGATGAATCTAATAATATTTTATGGAGAATTTATATTATAATATATAATAGACAAAAGAGAGTGGAGGTTTAACTAATGAAAAACTTACAATTAGTTATTTTTGATATGGATGGGTTAATATTTGATACAGAAAGATTATCCTATGCTTCATGGAAGGAAGCGGCTAAGAAGTTTAATATAAATTTTGAATTAAGCTTACTTTATAAATTACTTGGAACCAATCATGAAAATGTTCGTAATGCATTATTTAGAGAATTTGGGGACAAGATAAATGTTGATGATTATATGGCAGAAAAAAGAAGAATTTTCTTTAAGAAAATAGAAAATGATGAGGTAGTAAAGAAACCAGGATTAGATGAGCTTTTAGAATACTTACAAGATAAGAATATTAAAAAGGCAGTTGCTACATCATCAAATAGGGAAGTTGCATATAATTTATTAAAAGATGCTAATATTTTTCATTATTTTGATTACATATTATGTGGTGATGAAGTTAAAAAATCAAAACCTGATCCAGAGGTGTTTTTAACTGTTGCTAAAAAGTTAGATGTAAAGCCTAATGAATGTATTGTCTTAGAAGATTCGGAAGCTGGAACTATAGCAGCAAGTAGAGGTAGGATGATGCCTATAGTAATTCCAGATTTAAAAGAACCAGATAAGGAAATAGAAGAATTAGCATATAAAAAGCTAAACAACTTAAAAGAAGTAATAGACGTAATTGAAAATCTATAGTAGATTATAAAATGCTAAGCATTTTATTAATGAAAGAATTAAAAAATTAAAGAATGAAAAAATGTTGAATAAAAGTCTTTATAGATTTTTTTATAATACTATCTTTATAATTTAGTAGGTTTTGCATAGCAAAACTTCTTAAATTTCTTCATTTTTTCATTCCTTCATTCTTTCATTTTTTATCTTTGCAATATTTATATGAAGTTATAAGAATGGTGGTGAGTTTAGTGAAGGGGAACCCCTTTACTATTGATTATGGAGTACATAAGTGAGATTGATATACAAGAGGCGATTATTCATATATTAGATTCTAATGGAGAGGAACCTGTTCTAAATGAATATAGTCTTGAATTAAATGAGGATATATATAAGTTTGTACACAGACATATCGAAAAGTGTTTTAAAGATGAAGAACTTAAATATGCTGTATTTAATGAAGAAAGAAATATAGTTAAGGAAGTTGTTCAAGATTATTTAAATGGTATAGATAATAATTTAATTGGATTATCTCAAGAGCTTGCAAGGCAACTATTTATAATAATGAAGGGAAATGTTAATATTCCATCTTGTGATTTACTTATAGTTTCAATAATAACAGATCAAGGTCCGATGATAGGAATATTAAAAATGGATTATGTAAGGAACTTTACTCATCAAGTAGATTTTATAGATAATAAGATTGGAATAGGTATTGTACCACAATCAGCAGGGCTTCCAGCTAGCAGTCAAAGAATTCAAAAGGCAGCATTTATAAAGCCTATAAGGGAAGAGGAAAAATATAACCTTATGATAATTGACAAGCAAAAGAAGAGTAAGGAAGAAGATGAATATGGTGCAAATTACTTTATAAACAACTTCCTTGGTTGTAGTATTATAAATAATGAAAGAGATATGACGAAAACTTTCCTTAAGGCTGCAGAAAATTGGACTAGAAATAATATTACAGAAGATGCTGATAAGGCTGAAAGAATAAGAACAGCTGTAAAGGCTAAATTAAAGGAAGAGGAAGTAATAAATATAGATAACTTATCTACTGAGCTATTTAAAGAAGATCCTCAAGTTCAAAATGATTTTTCTAATTTCGTTAAAGGGCATGGATTAGATGATGTAGCCATAGATAAACAATGGGTAGAAAAAAAGCTTAAAAGAGTAAGATTAAAAATAGATAAAGAGATAGACTTATATATTGATGAAGAAGCTTACCATGATAATAGTAAGTTTGAAATACAAAGAAATGGTGATGGAAGCATTAATATGGTAATAAAGCATGTTATAAACTATATAGAAAAATAAAATTCAAGATATAGATAGAATAAAGTATTATTTATTTTCTATTTAAAAGTAAAAGAGGTAATAAAGCTAAAGCAGTTTTATTATCTCTTTTATAATTTTAATTTTATTATCTCTTTAACAATTATTAGAATAAAAATTATATAATTTAATAATTTGTATAATTTATTAGGATAAACAACAACTTTAATAGCTGATATTTATTATTACTTAGAAATTAATAAAAGTTAATAATAGATATTGACAATGATGGTGTAAAGATTTACCATTGAATTATATAATAAATGTAAATTCTTGAATAATTTATAGTGTTTTAGAAAAATGCTAAATAATGAATTAAAAATATGAATTTACAAAAATAGATAGATTTAAAAAGGTTAAGGGAGTATCAATATGAGAGAGAATAATATATCTAAAGAGAAGTACATTACAATAGATAAAGCTTTAAGTTTAATTAAAAGTGGTGATGTAATAGTTACAGGATTGGGAGGTGCTGAGGCAAGGGATATTTTAAGTAATTTACATAAAATAGCTGATAAAGTTAAGGATGTTACGGTTACTACTTGTTTACCTCAAGTACCTGCTGAGTATTTTATGAATCCGGAATATAAAGATTCATTTAGAATGGATGGATGGTTTTATACTGGACCTATGAGAAAAGCTCAAAAAAATGGGAATGTATCACTTATACCGAATCATCTTCATTTAACAGCTTTTAAGAGACAATTTCATAAAAAGACAAATATATATATGGGAACAGCTACACCTCCAGATAAGCATGGATATTTATCTTTATCATTAAGTAATATTTATGAGAAGAGAATACTAAAAGAAGCAGATTTAGTAATATTAGAAGTAAATAAAAATTATCCAAGAACATTAGGTGATGTAGAGATTCATATAAGTGATGTAGATTATTTAGTTGAGACTGATTATCCAGTTCCAGTGCTTCCAGATTCTGAGCCTAATGAAAAAGACTTATTAATTGGAAAGTTTATAGCAGATAGAATTAATGATGGAGATTGTATTCAACTTGGAATAGGAGGTATTCCAAATGCAGTTGCAGCTTCATTAATGGATAAAAAAGACTTGGGGCTTCATACAGAGATGTTTACTACTGGAATAATGAATTTAATAAAGGCAGGAGTTATAACTGGTAAGAAAAAGAATTTTAATTATGGGAAACATGTTGCAGGTTTTGCTCTTGGAACAAAAGAACTTTATGATTTCTTGGATGATAATCCATCAATTATGATGATGGATGGATATTGGACAAACGATCCATATGTAATTGCACAAAATGATAATCAAGTTTCAATTAATACTTCTTTAGAAGTAGATTTAACTGGTCAATGTGCATCAGAATCAATAGGACCAATGCAATTTAGTGCAACAGGTGGACAATCTGATACTGCTGTTGGATCTCAAATGTCTAAAAATGGACGTTCATTTATAGCTCTTTATTCTACTGCTATGGTTAAGAATAAGGAAACAGGGGAGAGAGAAGAAATATCAAAGATAGTTCCATTCTTAAAACAAGGGGCAGCTGTAAGCTTATCAAGAAATGACGTTGATATGGTTGTTACAGAATATGGAGTTGCAGAACTTAGGGGCACAACTATTGCAGAGAGAGTTGAAAGGTTAATAAGTATAGCGCATCCAAAGTTTAGGGAGGACTTATTAAG
>NZ_JAWGSV010000184.1:0-6162 GCF_032552055.1 Clostridium sp.
TTATATCTATTAGAAAAATTATAGATGAAATTTTGAATCTTAATAATAAGGATGTAAATAAGAAGATAATAAATATTAAGGTTTTAATAGATGAGATATTATTTGAACATGAAATAGGAATAAAGGAAAAACTTATTAATGTAAACTTTGAAGGTAAGGATATTCTGTTAGAGACAGATTATCACTTAATTTATAAGATAATAGATAATTTAATTAATAATGCAATTAATTATACTAATAAAAATAATGATATAAGAATTACATTATCAGAAAACAACTTAGAAATTATTAACTACGGAGCTCATATAGATGAAGAACTTTTACCTAATATTTTTGATGCCTTTGTATCAAGCAATTCAGAAACTAGGGGAAGGGGCTTAGGTTTATATATAGCATATTATTATTCTAATCTTTTAGGGTATAAGATTGAAATAAGTAATATTAGTAATGGTGTTAAGGCTATAGTTTACTTTAATAACTAGCTACACATATGAAATAAAGCTACAGAGAATTTCCATAGCATATTCATATGAAATTCATAGGGGAGGACTATACTTAAACTATGGAAGATAGTAAAAGGGAGGAATAATAATGATAAGTATAAATAATTTAGAGGTTAAGTATGGAAAAGAATTGGCATTATTAATTAAAAGCCCTATAAAGTTTGAGAGTGGAGATAGAGTTGGGATAATAGGATCTAATGGAGCGGGGAAGACAACCTTAGTAAAGTCAATATTAGGACTTATTAAATATAATGGTTCAATAAACACAAAGGTAAAACCAGAAGAAATGTCAGCACATATGCAGTTTAATAATTATGTTGATACAATGGCAGTTAAGCATGTTATTGAAGCAATTTTAGATACAAAGATAAAAAATAATAAAGAGCTGCAAGAATTAATTAATTTCTTTGATTTTAATCTTTGTTTAAATAAAAGGTATAGTGCACTTTCAGGAGGACAAAAGCAAAGACTTACTATTATATTAGTGTTAATTCAAGATGCGCCTTTAGCTTTCTTTGATGAAGTTACTTCAGGACTTGATTTTGAGACAAGACAACAGCTAATGATCAAGATTGAAGAGTGGTATAGAAATAAAAATACTACTATTTGTATAGTTTCTCACTATTATGAGGAGTTAGAGCAATTAACTAATAAGATATTAATATTAGAAAAGGGAAGAGTGGTAGATTTTGGATATAAGGAAGAATTATTTAGAAAGCACTGTGGTAAATCAATAATTATATTAGCTAATAATGATAAAAATTTAGAAATAACTAAAAACTTTAGAAAAATAAAATCTCCTGATCACTTAATTGCAGTTTCTTGTATGAGTATTGAAGAGGAATTAGAAGTAGCTAAGCTTTTAATTGAAAATGATATAACCTTTAAGAGAAGTAACTCAGATATAGAAATAATGAGTATTAATGCAAAGAATAAGGCAAAGAGTGAGGCGGTAGCTTAAAATGAAAGGACAATTAGTTAAAAGTAGCTTAGTTAAATATGAGTTGAGAAATATAGTAGGCAATATATTTACAGTGGTTTTTGGAGTTATCTTTCCAATATTTATGTCAGTTTTCTTAGGAGCAATAATTGGTGGTAAGGTTCCTGAAGAAGCAAGAGCATCAGTAATTACAAATATTTTCATAAGTAATAGCATGATGATTCCACTAGCTACAGTTTTTATTGGATATTCAGCAACTTTTTCTCAAGAGCTTGAAAAAAATATTCCTCTTAGATTTAGACTTTTTGGATATAAAGAAAGGACTTTAGTAGCATCTAAAATAATTGCATATTTAATTTTTATGACAATAGCATTAACTATATATGCAGGAGTATCTTTTATAGCACTAGATATACAACTTCCATCTCTAAGTTCAGCCTTGATTTTAATAGGGTCATTATATTTACTTGCTATAATATTCTTTATTTTATCTCATGGTATTTCTTTAATTATAAAGAAGTTTGGACCAACTTATGCAATTACTATGATTCTATATTTTGGAATAATGATTTTAAGTGGTATGTTTGGAGTTCAAGCAAAAGATTTTCCAAAGCCATTAATGAATGTAGCATATTTATTCCCAACAACCTATGTGGCAGGTGACTTCGTTGATTTCTGGCAAAAAGGTAGCTATAATTTTATGCCATATATTCAATCCTTAGTATTATTTTTAGTAGTAGCATTAATTATTTTAATAATAGCTATAAATAAAGATTCTAGACTTAGCCATAGTGTTAAAGTATCTGTAAATAAAGGTGATAAAGTTTCAGTTAATAAATAGACTGGTGCTGCTATACAATGAAAAATTAAGAATGAAGAATGAAAAATTAAGAATGAAGAATGAAAAATTAATTAGAGAACTCCTGTAGGAGTTTTAGAAAGTAATTAATTTTAGCAATTCTTCATTTTTAATTTGGGCTGTTTCTGTGACAGAGCCATTAATAATTATAAGTATTTTTTTATTCTTAAGTACTTTCAATATCGAATATATCAGCAGCTGTTTTTTCTATTGAGATTTTAAGTAGGGATTTGATTTTGAATATTTTTCTTTTGTAACATTATGTTAATTGAAAAAAATCAATGATAAAATTCATTTATAATGTTATAATCAATTAGCGAAATAGAAAGTATGCATATGTAAGTTTGCTTATTAGGTCGTTTTGTTACAAGTCATCACAAACTTACATATGCGTACTCAATAACTGAAGAAGGAGTTTATAAATAGTTTTTATAAATTCCTATAAAATTATAAAGTAGGTGTTTAAATGTCAAATAATAGATTTCTACCAATAAGTAAAGAGGATATGAATGAACGTGGATGGGATCAATGTGACTTTATCATAGTTACAGGGGATGCCTATATAGACCACCACAGTTTTGGAACAGCAATTATTTCTAGAGTATTAGAGGATGCAGGATATAAGGTTGGTATTATTCCACAACCAGATTGGCATAGTTTAGATGACTTTATGAAGCTTGGAAGACCAAGGCTTGCTTTCTTAGTTAATGGAGGAAACATGGATTCCATGGTTAACCATTATACTGTAAGCAAAAGACCTAGAGAAAAGGATCTTTATACTCCAGGTGGTAAAATGGGAGCAAGACCAGATAGAGCAACAATAGTTTACTGTAATAAAATTAGAGAAGCATATAAAAATATTAATGTAGTTATAGGTGGAGTTGAGGCAAGCTTAAGAAGAATGGCTCACTATGATTACTGGGGAGATAATGTAAGAAATTCTATATTAATAGATAGTGGAGCAGATCTTTTAATATATGGAATGAGTGAAAAGCAAATTGTTGAAGTTGCTAATGCTTTAAATGATGGCTTTGAAGCTAAATATATTAGACACGTTAATGGTACTACATATACTATAGATTCATTAGATGAAATATATGGTGATTATAAGCTATTACCATCAAAGAACGAAGTAACAAAGGATAAGATGAAATATGCTGAAGCCTTTAAAATTCAATATGAAGAACAAGATCCAGTAAGAGGTAAGATGTTAGTTCAAAAGCATGGTGATAAATATGTAGTAAGTAATACACCAGAAATGCCTTTAACTAGAGAAGAGTTAGATAGGGTATATGCACTTCCATATACTAAGGAATGCCATCCTATATATGAGAAGTATGGCGGAATTGCAGCTTTAGAAGAAGTTAAGTTTAGTATAGTTAGTTCAAGAGGATGTTTTGGTAACTGTTCATTTTGTGCTATAACTTTCCACCAAGGGAGAGCAGTACAAAGTAGAAGTGAAGCTTCTATTTTAGATGAAGCAGTTGAAATAACTAATCTTAAAGATTTTAAAGGATATATTCATGATGTTGGAGGTCCAACAGCGAACTTTAGAAAGCCTGCTTGTAAGACTCAGCTTACTATAGGTGCATGTAAATCTAAGCAATGTTTAACTCCAAAACCATGTAAGAACTTAATAGTTGATCATAGTGAATACTTAGGCTTACTTAGAAAAATAAGAAAGTTACCTAAGGTAAAGAAGGCATTTGTGCGTTCAGGTTTAAGATATGATTATATAATGGCTGATAAAAATGATACTTTCTTTAGAGAACTTGTTGAGCACCATGTAAGTGGACAATTAAAAGTTGCTCCAGAACACGTTGCAGCAAATACTTTAAAATACATGGGTAAGCCAGCAGGTGATACTTATGATAAGTTTAGAGAAAAGTTCTTTAAGATAAATAAGCAATTAGGTAAGGAACAATACTTAATTCCATACTTAATGTCAAGCCATCCAGGTAGTGGATTAAATGAAGCAATAGAACTTGCTGAGTATTTAAGAGATACTAAGTATCAACCAGAGCAAGTTCAAGATTTCTATCCAACTCCAGGAACTTTATCAACAGCTATGTTCTACACAGGAATTAACCCAATAACAGGTGAAGAGGTATATATTCCAAAGACTAGAGAAGAAAAAGCTATGCAAAGAGCCCTTCTTCAATTTAAAAATCCTAAGAACTATAATTTAGTTCATGATGCTTTAGTTAAGGCAGGAAGAGAAGATTTAATAGGAAATGGGCCAAAGTGCTTAATTAAATCAAAGGCTGATAGATATATGGCTAAGATGAAAAGAGAAGAAGCAATAGCAAGAGGAAGTTCAAATAGAGGAAAACAAGGCTCTAAGTCAAAATCTTCTTCAAAACCATCTGGAAAAATGAATAGTAAATCAAATTCAAAGCCAGCTGGAAAAGTGAGTAGTAAATCAAATTCAAAGCCTTCAAATAGTAAAACTTCATCAAAAGGAAAATTTGGAGATTTTAAAGGAAAGAACTCTAATACAAAAAGTAATAAGAGTGGTAATAGAAGACAAGGAAGATAAGTCTTAATATAATTAAGTTAAGTCTATATCCAAAGGGGAAACATAAATGAAGAAGAGTTTTAAGATAGATGAATTTTTATTGAAATATCCGCATGTAGAGCAAATAATTGAAGAAAAGAATATAGATACTGAGGTTTTAAAGGATATTTATAATGACTTTGTAGATTATAAAGTATCTTATGAAAATCAAGCAGGGTTTATAGCTAATATATTACGTTCTCAGCCAATGATTCATTCAGTAAAATCTAGAATAAAAGAACCAGATAGATTAATAGAAAAAATTATAAGAAAAACTGAAGATAGAAGATTAAAATATGGTGATGACTTTCAATTTAGCTTAAATAATTATAAAAATGAAATTAATGATTTAATTGGAATTAGAGTTATACATATATTTAAGGATCAATGGCAGGATATTCATGAATTTATAACTAAGACTTGGAAGGTTATAGAAGTTACTGCAAATGTAAGAGAAGGGGATAATACTAAGAAGTTTGAAGAACTTAACATAGAAGTTAGGTCAAGAATATCAGGGTATAGATCAGTTCACTACCTAGTTGAGTTTTACCCAACTAATGAAAAAGTTATAGCTGAAATTCAAGTAAGAACAATATTTGAAGAGGGCTATGGTGAAATAGATCATAGACTTAGATATTCCCATATAGAAATCCCAGAAATCTTAAAATCAAATCTTCTTTTATTTAATAGAATCGTGGGAAGTGCGGATGAAATGGCTTCTTTAATTAATGATTTAAGTAAAGAGTGGGTTAGTAAAGAAGAAGAACTTTTAAAGGTTATAAAAGAACAAAAACAAGAAATTGAACTTCTAAAAAAATCTCTGAATACAAAAAATAATTAAAGAAAAAAGAACTCAACTCCTTAATTTATTGAAGGGTTGAGTTTTTTTATTTTTTATAATAGAAAAGCTTTAAAATATATTACCTTTTTTATTTTTGGTAAGTTAATGATATCTATGAAATCTTAGCTTTGCAATTTTTTTATAGGACCCATTACCCAAGTTTTATGCAAATTTATCTGATAGAGTTATTGAATTCTAACTTATGAACGTAGAATAGTTAATTAATAGATAAAATATTGCGTATTATTATTCCATATACAATTAATCTAAAAATTAGGCGAGAAATCAAATGATATTTTAAGAAGAAAGTAAGCAAAGAGTTCACTAAAAAAGCTATAAAAGATCTAGATGGAGCAATGAAAATGTTAGATTATAATTTTTAAAATATTACTTCAATAGTAAAAGTAAAAGAAATAGATAATAGTGATATTATTATGTGTCGAATTAAAGACTATATGATGA
>NZ_JAWGSV010000185.1:0-6137 GCF_032552055.1 Clostridium sp.
ATATAATATTTATAGTTTAAACTTGAGAGGTGAAGATATGAGAGAGCTGAAGGGGATAGAAGAAAGAATCTTAGATAGGGCATTATACCTTTTTGGTAAGAATGGAACTACTAATGTTCCAATTAGGACTATAGTAAAAGAGGCTGGAGTAAATGTAAGTGCAATAAACTATTATTTCGGCAGTAAAGATAGGATGATAAAATACATAAAAGAGTTTTATTTAGAGAATATAACTCAAGCTTATGCACCACTTTATGATGAGAATCTTAGTGATATGGATAAGTTAGTTAAATGTGCTAATGAGATAATAGAGTACTGCTTAAGATATCCTGGGGTTTTAGTTATGAATGAAGAAGCTTCTGCTAAAATAGATAAGGATGAAATTGATATACAGATAATTGAGAAGTCAAAGGAAGAAAATAAAAATTTAGATTTTGCTTTAAGAAAAGTTTTAAATTGTAGTGATGAGGAATTTATTTATAAGAGAATAATATTTATTTCTTCAATTACATATCCAGCGACTAATGAAGATAATCAATATGACAAAGAAGTTATAAGCACTGAGGAAAAAAGAATTAATTATGTTACCAATTTAATTAGATTATTAAAAGAAAACAAATAAGTTATAAAAATACTTCTTGAAATTTAGGAGTATTTTATTTTTTTTGTTAAAATTAAAACAAATTGTTTTAAACATATTGATTTATTTTTAACAAAGAAATATAATATATGTAGGGGAAAAATTAAAATAATAAAAATTTTGGAGGTAGCAAAATGGCTTTTGAGAATGTTTTTAGCCCTATCAAGATTAGGGGAATGGAAATGAAGAACAGAGTTATATTCCCAGCTATGGGAACTAAGATGGCTGGAGATGATAAGATGGTGACAGACCAACTTATTAATTATCATGCAGCTAGAGCTATTGGTGGAAACGGTTTAAATTTTACTGAAGTTTGTTCGGTTTATGACAAAGCTTCACCTAAAACTTTCCTGGCAATTTCTGATGATAAATATATACCAGGTTTGAAAAGGTTAACAGATGCAATTCATGCAGGTGGGGCAATGGCTGGAGTTCAATTATGGCTTGGTGGTTCAGCAGTATTATTTGGAGATCCAACATCAATGGTAGTAACTCCAAGTGATTTTAAAGTTCAAGATAATTATGTAATTCCTGGAGCAAGTAAAGAAGTTATTGCTGAGGCTATTAAGGCTTTTGGAGATGCAGCTAGACGTGCAGTTGAAGCTGGATTTGATGCTTTAGAGTTCCATGCAGGACATAATTACACACCACATTCATTCCTAAGCAAAGCTTTTAATAAGAGAACTGATGAGTATGGTGGAAGTTTAGAAAATCGTGCTAGATTCTTATTAGAATGTATAAGATCAATTAGGGCTAATGTACCAGAGGACATGCCATTATTTATGAGAGTAGATGCTTTTGATGATGACCTAGAAGATGGTCTTACTATAGAAGATACTATTCAATTCTGTAAATGGGCTAAGGAAGCTGGTGTAGATGCATTAGATGTATCTCGTGGAAACTTCTCAAGTGCAGCAATAAAATATGAGGTACCTCCAGTAGATTTACCAAGAGGCTTTAATGTAGATAATGCAGCAAGAATTAAAAAAGAAACAGGAATGCTTACTGTTGCAGTTGGAAGAATTAATGATCCAGCACAAGCAGATGAAATAATAAAAAGTGGTAAAGCTGATATGGTAGTTATAGGTAGAGCACAATTGGCTGATCCAGAGTTTTGTAATAAATCAATGAATGGAAAAGTTGAAGACATAATACGCTGTGTAGGATGTAATCAAGGATGTTATGATGGATTCTCATCACCAGAAGTACCATTTATAACTTGTTTAAGAAATCCAGCATTAGGAAGAGAAGCAGAATTTACTTTAAAGAAAACAGAAAATCCTAAAAAGGTGTTAGTAGTTGGGGGTGGAGTTGCAGGACTTCAAGCAGCTATGGAATTAAAGGATAGAGGACATAATCCAATATTATGTGAAGCTTCAAGCTCTCTAGGAGGACAATTTATTTTAGCTGGAGCAGCTCCGAGAAAAGAAGAAATGAAAGAAGCTGCTATATCTATGGGAGATATAGCTAAGAGAAAAGGAGTAGAGATCAGACTTGAAACTCCTGTTACACCTGAAGTAATTAAAGAAATAAATCCAGATGAAGTAATAATAGCAACTGGAGCAGAACCTATGAAATTAAGAGTGCCAGGAGCAGATTTACCTCATGTAACTAATTCTCATGATATACTTGCAGGAAATTCAATGGTATCAGGTGAAGTTGTTGTTATTGGTGGCGGATTAGTTGGACTTGAAGTTGCTGAGTATTTATCAGGAAATGTAAATAAGATAACAGTAGTTGAAATGCTTAGTGAAGTAGCTAAAGATCTAGGTCAATTAAGAAAAATCTGTGTTATGGAAAGTCTATATCATGAAGGAATTAAGACTATAACAGATGCTAAATGTACTGAAATAAAGGAAAGTTCAATAGTAATAGAAAAAGATGGTAAGCTTCAAGAATTACCTTGTGATTCAGTAGTAGTTGCAATAGGTGCAAGATCTCGTGACTTTACTGACCTTTCTAATTACTGTGAAGAAAAGAATATTCCATGCCATGTAATTGGTGATGCAGTAAGAGCTCGTAGAGCATTAAACTGTATTGAAGAAGCTGTAAATGTAGCTAGAGAAATTTAAGCTATAATTAATCTCAATAATATAAATTTAAAAGCTGTATATGTCTATCATAAGGATAAACATATACAGCTTTTTTAGTAAATAAATTATATTATTTCTTTGAATTAAGATATAATAGTTGTATTGTAATAGATTATAGGATAGAGGGATGATACATGGCCAGTAATTATAAGGTACAAAAGCCTAAGTTTTTAGAAGAATTAGAAGAAGTCATAGATATATATGATGAAATATTAGATAGTGATAAGCTACAGAATAAAATAATTGAAAATGAGACTATAGAAGGCTTAGTTAATAAGGGGACTACAATAGATTCTTGTGTATTTAAAAATATTATTTTTAATGGTACTTCAATTAGAAATGTAGACTTATTAGATACGAGATTTGAAAACTGTGATCTTTCTAACATTGATTTAGGGGATGGAAGTATCCATAGGGTAGAATTTATAAATTGCAAGTTACTTGGAGCAAGGTTAGATGAATGTAATATTAGAGATGTAAGGTTTAGTAATTGCCTTGGTAAATATATTAATTTATCTTACTCTAAGATGAAAAATGTGATTATTGAAGAATGTGATTTTACAGAAGGTACTTTTCAGCAAGTAAAATTAGATAAGGTTAATTTTAATAAGTCTAATTTGGTTAATTCATTTTTTAACAAAACATCTCTAAATAAAATAGATTTAACAACATGTGATATTAATGGAATAGATGTTGAGATAAGTGACTTATCAGGAGCTATTGTAAATAGTATGCAAGGATTAGATTTAACAAGATTATTGAATATAGTAATTAAGTAATTAAGTAATAAAGAGGGTTGCAACAATGCGAGCTGAATTAATAATTGTGGAAAATAAGGTAGTATATTCTGAAAGATATCTTATTTAGATAAAAGGAAATATTTAAGAAACTAAGGAGCATAAAACATGATATCATTTAAAGTAATTTTATTAATTATTTGCCCACTAGTATTTATAGCTGGATTTATAGATGCAGTAGCAGGAGGGGGAGGCTTAGTTTCCTTACCAGCATATTTATTTGCAGGGGTACCAATACATATAGCCTATGGAACTAATAAGTTTGCAAATTGCATTGGAACTGGTATGGCATCAGCAAAGTTTTTGAAAAGTGGCAATATAAGACTAAAACCAGCGTTAATTTCAGCTACAGGGGCATTGATAGGTTCTTGGATAGGTGCACAACTTGTACTTTTATTAGATGAAAAGTATCTACAATATTCCTTAATGATAATTTTACCTATAGTTGCAATATTTTTATTATTCAATAGAAATTTTGGACAAGATACTTACATAAAGGAAGTTCCTATAAAAAAATTATACATCCTATCTTTTATAATAGGGCTAATTATTGGAGTGTATGATGGATTTTTTGGACCAGGAACAGGAACTTTTTTAGTACTAGCATTTACAAGTATTTGTGGTTTTAACATGATTACAGCCTCAGGAAATGCAAAAATAGTAAACTTGGCTTCTAATTTAGCAGCACTAGTAGTTTATATATTAAATGGTAAGGTTAGCTTTATGATAGGAATACCAGCGGCTGTATTTGCAGTGCTAGGAAATTATATAGGAGCACATTTCGCAATAAATAAGGGAAGTAAATTTATAAAACCCGTGATAATTCTGGTTATAGTAATGTTATTTATAAAGATAATAGTAGATTTTATATAAAATGAATTAATCCTCTTAATTAAGAAACTTATATTCTTATTAAGAGGATTTTTTTTATTTAAAATATAAAGTTTGCAACAAGAACTATTACAGGTAATGTAATTATAGTTCTTTCCACAAATATTATTAATAATTGCTTTAGTGATACAGGTATTTTTGATCCAAGTAGGACTCCACCTACTTCAGACATATATATTAATTGAGAAACCGAAGTACAAGCAACTATAAATTTAGTCATATCGCTAGTTATTGAGTTAGCAGCTAATACGGATGGAAGTAACATATCTGCAAATCCAACTACTAAAGTTTGTGATGCAGCTACAGCTTCTGGAACTTGAAGTAGGTTTAAATAAGGAATAAATGGTAAACCTAAAATTTGGAATACAGAAGTATATTCTGCAATTATTAAAGCTATAGTTGCAAGAGCCATAACTATAGGTAAAACTCCAAGCCACATATCTAAAACATTTTTAATACCATCAATTACAAAAGATTTGATTCCAGGATTATTTCCAGACTTATCTATAGCCTTTTTATATCCCCAAGAAAAAGCAGTATATCCTTCTGGAATAGTTTCATCATCCTTTTTTCCCTTATTGTTATAATAAGTATTAGGAATTTTACGTAAAGGATATATTCTTGGAAGAATAATAGCTGCAACTATACCTGAAAATGTTACTGTCAAGTAAAAAGGTATAAATAAATGAGACAATCCGACAGTATCTATTACTATTAAGCTAAAGGTTATAGATACAGCAGAGAAAGTTGTACTTATTACAGCAGCTTCTCTTTTAGAGTAAAACCCTTCTTCATATTGTTTATTAGTTAATATTATTCCTAGTGTTCCATCACCAAGCCAAGAAGTAATACAATCTATTGATGAGCGCCCAGGTAAAGTGAATACAGGCCTCATAACTTTAGTAAGAATTGCACCGAAGAATTCTAATAGTCCAAAGTTAAGTAATAGTGGTAATAATAAACCAGCAAAGAAGAATATAGTAAATAAAATTGTAAGCAAATCATTTAATACAAAAGATCCAGTTGAAGAATTTATTATCATTTCAGGACCAAAATTAAATAATGCTAGAACACAGAATACTGCACCAAAAATTCTAGCTATAAACCAAATTGTACTTACATTAAACAATGTGTTTAAAAATTCATTTTCCACAATAAATTTTGGTTTAAATACTTTAGTAATTACGCTAAATATAGCAGATATACAAACCATAAAAGTAATAATAGTAGTTAAGTAGCTACCTAAAGACTTAGCAAGAAATTTAGACATTAAAGCTACTGGTATAGTGATTTCTCCATTAAATTTAATAGGAACCATAAATAATAGTATTCCTATTAAAGATGGGATAATAAAAGCAAGTGAATTCTTAAGAGAAAACGCATCTTTAGTTAAATTTTTCATTTCGGTCTCCTTTATATCCAATTTATTAATAATTATACACAGAAATTAATTTTAATACAAAATTGACTAAAAAATCAATAGATTTTTATACAAAAATAACTAAAATTTATGCAAAATCACAATGTTAATATTTTCTTGCAATAAGGATAAACTAAAATCATTAATTAAGATTAAGGAGAATCTAATATGAGCAAGAAAAATGTTATTACATATTTAGTTATTTTTAATTTATTTGTGATATTAATAATATTATTAAGTAAAATTCTTATAATTAAAAACTTTTTTAAGGTGATTTTTGCAGTAGTGATTATACC
>NZ_JAWGSV010000186.1:0-6114 GCF_032552055.1 Clostridium sp.
GTATTAGACATAGCAAAATCAATAAGTGAAGGCTTAGCTAGAAATGCATGCTGTGGAATAGTAAATGGGGAGGTTGTAGACTTACGTTATGTAGTTAATGAAGACTCTGACCTTGCAATATGTACATTTGATTCTCAAGAAGGAAAAGATGCAGTAAGACATAGTATATCTCACGTTTTAGCTTATGCTGTTAAGAGATTATTCCCAGAAGCCAAATTAGCTATTGGACCTGCAATTAACGATGGATTCTACTATGACTTTGATGTAGAAAACTCTTTCTCAGCTGAAGATTTAGTTAAACTAGAAGATGAAATGAGAAAAATAATAAAAGAAAATCCTTCAATAGAAAGATTTGTATTACCTAGAGCAGAAGCTATAAAACTTATGGAAGATGCAGAAGAACCTTATAAGGTTGAATTAATCAATGACCTACCAGAAGATGAAGTTATTTCATTCTACAAAATGGGAGATTTCGTTGATTTATGTGCTGGACCTCACATAATGTCATTAAAGCCAGTTAAAGCAGTTAAACTTATTAGAAGTGCAGGAGCTTACTGGAAAGGTGACGAAAAGAATAAGATGCTTTCAAGAGTATATGGTACTGCATTCTTAAAGAAGGCTGATTTAGATGCTTACTTAGAAGCTTTAGAAGAAGCTAAAAAGAGAGATCATAATAAATTAGGTAGAGAGCTTAAAATCTTCACTACTGATGAAAAAGTAGGTCAAGGATTACCTCTTATAATGCCTAAGGGTGCTAAAATTATTCAACTTCTTCAAAGATGGGTTGAAGATGAAGAAGAAAAGAGAGGCTATGTATTTACAAAGACTCCTTCAATGTCTAAGAATGATTTATTTAAGGTTTCTGGACACTGGGATCATTATAAAGATGGAATGTTTGTTTTAGGAGATGAAGAAAAGGATCCAGAAGTAATGGCATTAAGACCTATGACTTGCCCATTCCAATACACAATTTATAATGCAGAGCAACACTCTTATAGAGAATTACCTATAAGATATGCTGAAACTTCTACATTATATAGAAATGAATCATCAGGTGAAATGCATGGATTAATTCGTGTAAGACAATTTACTTTATCTGATGGACATATAGTTTGTAGACCAGACCAAATTGAAGAAGAATTCAAGGGTTGTGTTGAATTAATAACTCATATAATGACTACTTTAGGTATTGATGGAGATATATCATTTAGATTCTCTAAGTGGGATCCAAACAATACTGAAAAATATATAAACAATCCAGAAGCTTGGGAAGAAACTCAAGTATTAATGAAAGGTATCTTAGATCACCTTGGAATAAACTATGTTGAAGCTGAAGGTGAAGCTGCATTCTACGGACCAAAGCTTGATATACAATTCAAGAATGTTCATGGAAAAGAAGATACAATAATAACTATTCAAATCGACTTTGCTCTTGCTGAAAGATTTGATATGACTTATATCGATAAAGACGGAAATAAGAAACGTCCATTTATAATTCATAGATCAGCAATTGGATGTTATGAAAGAACTTTAGCTATGCTTATTGAAAAATATGCTGGTGCATTCCCAACTTGGCTTGCTCCAACTCAAGCAATAGTTTTACCTATTTCTGATAAGTACAATGACTATGCTGAATCAATAGTTAAAGACTTTAAGAATTCAGGTATAAGAATTGATGCAGACTACAGAGCTGAAAAGATTGGTTACAAAATCAGAGAAGCTAGACTTGAAAGAATTCCTTATATCCTAGTTGTTGGTGAAAAAGAATTAACTAACAATGAAGCTTCAGTAAGAAGCAGAAAAAACGGAGAAGAAGGTCCAGTTTCAGTTTCTGAATTAAAGAATAGATTAATATTAGAAATATCTAACAAAGAAAATTAATCAATATCCAATTATGGCAAGATAAAAAGGATTCGCTTATAGTGAATCCTTTTTTGTTTATGAAGAAACTCGCCTTAAGTGAGTTTAAACCTAAACTATTCATTATTCATTTTTTATCTACGGATAATATAATAACCATCATGGTCATCAAGTAATAATACAGCACTGCCTATTTTCTTCCCATCTTCAAGGATAGTTAATCTAACAGTTATTGTTTTTGTAATAGGTGCCTCCTTGTTAAATCCACCTAATAAATCAGGTGAAAAAGTAACTCTTTCCCCATCATTTATTATTTTTTTATACTGCCCATTACTATCTGCAATTCTTTCTTCTCTAGCATTAATTAACTCCCACTTATACTTCAAATTCTGTTTGCCAGTGTCCTCTATTTTAGGATTAAAATCCATACTTTTTGATAGATACGCTGCTGCTTCCTCTTCACTTGACTCTATGGCTACCTTAATTTCTTCTATATTCTCCTCGCTACTTGTTATACTTTTGATTACAGTAAATACTCCAACTATACATATCAAAATAGTAATTAGAATTAAACCTATTTTTCTTTTTCCCATTAAAATCATACCCCTTATTTTAATATCTTTATTACAATAATTCTATAAGACTTTAGATCAAATTAAGTTCTTTTTATTCCCTATAAACTATTTCTTATATTTATGGTTTTATTAATTACTTCTCTTTATCTAGTTCTATTATTACTCTGTAAGGATTACCAACAGCTAGTACATTTTCTGGTATATTTTTAGTTACTACACTCACCAAACTAATAATCGATTTTTTTCCTTTTCTGTCATTATATAATCTCATCTTAATTTAATTATCTTTTTCTAGTAATATTTATGTAAAAACTGCATAACATCAATGAAATTAGCATTGGTATAACTGCTAATCAAGGTCCAATTTGTCTTTTTGATAAAATAATATAAGATGCACCAACTATCGATAAAAGAGCAAAAACTATAGTTGAAACTGCTATTAATTATCTCATCTTATCCCTCCTATACCTCAAGGTAAATTCCAACCTTATTATACTAATTTTACCAATACATAATAAAAAAAGAAAGCTAATCAATAACTTTCTTAACTATAAAATATTTAAAATTACCTTCGGAATACTTTTAAAAAAATTTAAAGAAACTCGCCTTAAAGCGAGTTTCAACCTACATTCTAACTTCTAAATTATTCATTATACATTTTCTAAACTTCTTCTATTATTTTCTTAAGCTTATTTTGAAGTAACCAAACCTTCTTTTGCTTTCTATTATAAGCTACCATTTTCTCTTTATTATTTGTATTAGACTCTAATAACTTTGTAGTCTTTTCTTCATACATTTTTAAAGCTTCATTTAATATTTGAAGTTCTTCTTTATTAAACATAAATACACCTCTTAATTAAAGATAAACCCTATTTTTATAATCTTAAATAAATAGTTTTATCTCTATACTATTTAAATTTATACTTTATTATTATAGTTTATTAAAAAATACATTTCAATTCATAAAAATACATATAAAAAATGTTTAATATTATAATTCACTTTCTTTAATATCTAATATAATTTTTTTTGCATCTGCAACTTTTTTCATAGAATCTAACTTTTTCATTAAATCTTCTAAATCCTGAGCCCTATCTATAATTTCAATTTTTTTAATAATATTATTTAATGTACTAATTATATCTTCTATCCCATTTAAGTTAATACCCTCATTATAAGCATAAATCTCTGCCTTCTTTTCTACATAATAAGCAACATTATAAAATAATCTGTTTTGTTTTTCTTTTTTACCAAGTGTTATAGTGTCTATTTTATCTCCTTTTACAAGCATATATTTGTTAAATTCTCTTTCCTCTATAACCTCATTTATAATATCAACAAATTTCTGACATTCATTAATATTGATATTAAAACTATCATGAGGAAGATTTTGTGTAAACCCACTCTGATTTAATTTAGTTTTTAGTATTGGATAAAGGCTACTATAAGCTGAACCCTTATTAGTATTATGTTCACTAACATTAATAGTACAATCATTAATACTAGAAATATAGCATATACGCTCTATCCCATCAAGTGTTGTAGCTTTGCTACTGTATATGTGCACATTTCTAAAAGAAATTGTATTTGTCATATCTTCCTTATACGCTTTAGTAGTACCTAGGCTGCAATACCCCTTTATCCTCTTCAATATATTAGTAAAATTAGCTGGTATCGTTTCCGATTTTACTATTTTAGTATTAATAGGACCTGCGTATGACATAGAACTTATTTTACTATTCGACTTATATAGTAATACTTTATCACTTTCCATTAACGCCTCTTCACTTTCGGCTCCTTGTTGTGTAAAAATTGTATTTGATGAATTTAAAATCATTAAAATTATCTCCTATATTTATTATTTATTTAAACTATATATAATTTTATCAGCGTTGTCAACACTTTTATTTAGCTTCTATTTCGTTTTATTAACGTTGTCATATTTCGCTATTTATCTTCCCTTTGATTAATATCACTTAATCGTTAGATATTTATTATAAATAATAGAAATCTATATAAATAAAAAGCAATTGCTAGACTAAAGCTGCAATTGCTTTTTATTTGTATATTGTTTTCTAAATTGAGTTTAGCGCTTGTTCAAAATCTGCAATTATATCATTAATATCTTCTATTCCAATAGATACTCTCATTAAATCTGGAGTTACTCCACTTGCAATTTGTTCTTCTTCAGATAATTGGCTGTGAGTAGTTGTTGCTGGATGTAGAAGACAGCTTCTTACATCTCCTAAAGTTACTACTAAAGCAACCAAATTTAGAGCCTTAGTAAATTTCTTAGCAGCTTCTATATCTCCATCTATTCCAAATGTTAATAATCCACTTGCTCCACCCTTCAGATACTTCTTAGCTCTATCATATTCTGGGCTAGATTCTAAGTAAGGATAGTTAACCCATTTTATTTTAGGATGCTTTTCAAGCCACTTTGCAAGGTCCAACGCATTTTGAGAATGTCTCTCCATTCTTAAATGTAAAGTTTCAAGTCCTAAATTAGTTAAATAAGCATTAAATGGACTTTGGCATGCACCTAAGTCTCTTCCTAGTGTTACTCTTAGCTTAGTTATATATGCTGCATTTCCAAAGGTTTCAACATATTTTATTCCATGATAGCTTGGATCTGGCTCTGTAAATTCACTGAAGTTTCCATTAGCCCAATCAAAGTTTCCTCCATCGACTACTATTCCGCCTACGCTTTGAGCATGTCCATCAGCATACTTTGTAGTTGAATGAATTACAACATTAACTCCATGTTCAAATGGATTGCATAAATATGGTGTTCCTACTGTATTATCAACTAAAAATGGAACTTTTAATTCCTCTGCAACTTCTGCAAATTTATCAAAATCTAATATATTTAACCCTGGATTTCCTATGGTTTCCCCATAAACAGCCTTAGTATTTTCCTTAGCAAGTGCTAAAATTTCTTCTTTGCTTGCTTCAGGATCAACAAAGCTTACTTCTATCCCCATTTTCTTTAAGTTAACTGTGAATAAGTTTACTGTTCCACCATATAAAGTAGATGCTGTTATAATATGATCCCCAACTTTACAGATATTTAAAATTGCATATAATACAGCCGCTTGTCCTGATGATGTAGCTAAAGCCCCAACTCCACCTTGTAATTTAGCAAACTTTTCTTCTAAAGCAGCTACAGTAGGATTAGAAATTCTACTATATAAATGCCCCGCTGCTTCTAAATTAAATAAACTAGCTAGATGATCTGGATCATCATATTTATAAGTTGCTGTTTGAAATATTGGTAAAACTCTAGGCTCTCCAGCTTTTGGAGTATAACCTTCTTGAATGCAAATTGTTCCCTTTTGCCAATTGTTTGACATAATAAAGCCCCCTTTTAATCTTTCTATTCGATATTTTAAATATAATTTTCTATATAATAAAAAAAGTTCCTTCTAATATAAGAAGCAACCTTAAATACACTAAATTATTCACTACTATATAATGAAAACCTCATTTGCCAAGCTATTTGATAAGCTTGCAGGATTTAGCACCACACTAATACAACTAAATTATATTTAGTAGGTTGCTAGGTTTCACAGGGCCAGTCCCTCCACCATTCTTAATAAAGTCTTTTTCTATTTATTTATAATCATATTATACACTAGATTTTTTCAATTACAACTATTTTTAATAAATTTTATTAATT
>NZ_JAWGSV010000187.1:0-6076 GCF_032552055.1 Clostridium sp.
CAATATAACTTAACTGAAAACTTAAAAGTATGGTTAGTTAACTTAATGATCTTAACTGTACTCTTTTCTATAGATCTTCATAAACCTAAGCTAAAACTACAAAAGGAATTAAATATAATTTCATATTTTTATGTTTTCTTATCTTCTATAACTTCAATAGTAAGTTTAATTATGATATTTACTAATAAAGTAATAACAAAAGATTTGGGTGAATTAAATGGAGCTGAAGTTATAATAAATTATAAGGGCTTATTTAAAAACGAAAACTCCTTTGGAATAGCTGCAGTCTTATGTTTATTAATTACTTTATACTTAATAAAGGTTTCTAGAAATAAAACTATGAAAAAGATCCTAAGTGTTAATATAATTATAGAGCTTGTAGCAGTTCTAATTTCTGGTGCTAGAAGCGCCTACTTCCCATTACTTGCATTAGTGTTAGTATTTTTAATATTTAAATATAAAAACACTCTAGTGAGAATATCCTTATTTTTAGTACCAACACTCGCTTCGATAATTGCTTTCTTTACTTTACCAAGTGATATCCTTCATAAGATATTAACTAGTAGAGAATATTTATGGCTTACTGCTATAAGACTTTTAAAGGTTTATCCTTTAGTAGGTGTAGGATCTGTAAATAAAGTGGGAAGGTTACAAGATCATAGAGTTGCTTATCTTCAAGGGGTGGAATCTGGAGGACTTCATAATATTTTCTTTGAAATTTCCGTTGTTAATGGTATTCCAGCTACTATTATTTTTATAACTTTTATTATTCTAGTTTCAATATTCTGCATTAGAAAAATGGACAAAATGAATATAAGTGATCAATTTAAATTTGGAATATTATTTTCTCTATTCCTTGGAATAGTATTTATAAATCTTTTAGAGAGTTCTCTTCTATATATAATTAGCTTTATATCTATTATATTCTGGATTTACTTAGGCTACTTAGTAGCTCTACTAAGTAAAAATGAAGAATGAAGAGTGATAAATTAAAAGGAGCTTTTGTGTAAAAAGCTCCTTTTAATTTATCCTATTATATTTTTAATTTCCTTAATTACTTCATTAGCTACATATTCTGCATCTTCTAATTTTAAAGTGCTATAAACAGGTAGTGTAATTTCATTTTCATATTGTGCATATGCATTTGGATAATCTTCTATCTTATATCCTAAATTCTTATATAATGTAAACATTGGTAATGGCTTAAAGTGGACATTCGTTGAAATTCCCTTTTCCCCTAATCTTTGAATAAGTATATTTCTCTTTTCTTCATTAAATCCTTTTATTCTTAATGGATATAAATGATATGAACTTTCAGTTCCTTCACCATATTCAGTAACTGGTATTATAGAAAAATCTTCTTTTTCTAATATTTTTGTATAAGTGTTAAATATTTCCTTTCTATGTTTTAACATATCTTCGTATCTAGTTAATTGAACTCTACCAATTGCTGCATTTATATCTGTCATATTACATTTGAATCCATCTGTAATTATGTCATACTCCCAAGCTCCAGCCTTCATTTTAGATAAAGCATCTTTTGATTGACCATGAAGTGAAGTAAACTTAAGGTCTTGATACAAGTTTTCTCTATCCTTAAAGTTGTTATTATTATATGTTATTGCTCCACCTTCAGCAGTTGTAAAATTCTTTACTGCATGGAAGGAAAAACTATGGAAATCACATTGTGCTCCTACTCTCTTCCCCTTATATTTCGCACCAAAGGAATGAGCTGAGTCTACTAATATTATTATATCTTCTCTATTTTTTTCTTTTAAAACAGCTTTTATCTTGTCATAATCACAAGGTACTCCTGCAAAATCTACAGGCATAATTACCTTAGTCTTTTCAGTAATTAAATCTCCTATTTTATCGTAATCAATAAAGAAGCTATCCTTTGCTACATCACAAAAAACAGGTTTTATACCCCTGTGAATTGCAACACTTGCTGTAGCTGTGTATGTATACGGAGTTGTTATTATCTCATCTCCTTCTTTAATATCAAAAACCTTTAATATTAATTCCATAGCTGCTGTTGCACTATTTAAAGCTACCGCCTTATTAGCTTCACAATAATTTGCTAATTCCTCTTCAAATTTAGCTAATGTAGGTCCTGATGTAATCCAACCTGATTTTAAAACTTCTACTACTGCATCTATTTCTGCTTCAGTTATATCTGGAGGAGAAAAAGGTATATTTTTTACGTTATCCATTATTTTCAACCCTTTCAGAATATTATAGTTCTCTTTCTTATATCAATTATATATTTCTAAAAATTATAATTCAAGTTTATATATTATTCCCATAGTCTATGATTTTATTTTATTTTATTAAATCCAATAAGTTAATAAAAAGAAGGGCTGTTTCATAAACAGCACCTTCTTTTCATTTATCATATTAGATTAATTAATAATCCTTATGTTATTTTGTTCTACTTAGTAGTTCTCTTAAATTATTTACAGCAGTCTTAGATACTGTACCACCAACTTGTACTATTGTATTAGTTGTCATTTTATCTAATACAACTTTTTGAGTGTAAGTTAACTGCTTTTCTGCTAAAACTATAGGTGATCCATTTAATGCTGCTACAGGTCCTGAAGTTAATGCATCTGCTAATTGTAATCCTTCAGTAACATATACCTTATTAGTAGTTTTACCATAGAACTTTTCAATTACCTTTGCATTTGTCTCATACCTATTAGCTCCACCTAATCTATTTCCTGATATATTTTGCTTAGTCATAGAGTTTATTTTATTTAAAACATTATTAGTTAAAACTCCTGTACCACCAATTAAGTAAGCATTATTTAAGTTTTCTGATTTTAGCCAACTATTTACATTACTTGGAATACTATTGCTTTCAACTAATATAATAGGCATATTATCTCTTCCTGAAACTGGTGCTATTGATAATGCGTCAGCTTCTCCATAACCATTTGCAATTACTACATTATCCACATCATAAAGATTGGAATCAATATATTTTGCAACTTGAAGTGAAGTTTCATATCTATTTATTCCACCTAATCTAGTAATCTTAGTTACTCCTAATTTATTAAGTTGTTTTTCAACAGCTGAAGTTATAACGCCGGTTCCACCAACTATTATTACATTCTTAGCACCTAATCTTTTAATTTCATTTTGTGTAGCTGAAGGAATTGATCCCTTTTCAGTTAAAAGTAATGGTGCTTTTAAATAGCTAGCCATAGGTGTTGCAGTTAATCCATCTGGGATAGCATAACCATTTGCAAGTACTACAGTCTCTGCTGAATTAAAGCTACTCTTGCTTAATTCAACTGCTGTTGCATATCTATTTATTCCATACTTAACTTCTATTGGGGGAACATATACATTAACTAATGATATATCCTTAGCTTCTATATATCCTCTATCAGACCAATTATAATTACCATGATACTTATTTCCTGGTCCTCCACTACCTACTGGAGTATTTCTTTCAGGATATATCTCATAGTAACTCTTTCCACTTATAGTTACCTTTTGCATATTTGAAATAACAAATGGAGTATTAATGTATCCACCATATTGATTAGTATCATTAGTTACATTATATAAAAGAGTTCCATTTTTCTTGATAACTTTATTAGTTGATCTAGCCATACCAATTTGCTTTGAATTAGTATCCTTTAAATTAGATGTACCACCTGATAATGTCTTATCTATTAAATAAGCATATCCAGCTGCTTTTTCTCCCCAAAATGGATCTGAAGCATATTTCACATTGGCTCCTCTATTTTTATTACCTAAGAAGCCTCCAAAATATCTCCAATCTGCTGGGTCAGAATATCCTCTTGAAATCCAATTCTTAGCAAAGTCTATAACTGAATCTTTTGGTGTTGCAAAGCTATCTGCAGATTGACCCGGTGAAGAATCTACTGCATTTAATCCAAATAAGTTGTTTTTATTTTTAGCTATTTCAGAGTTTCCAAATCCACTTTCATTTATAGCTACTCCTAAAGCTAATAGAGCATTAACTCCATAAAGCTTTTCTGCATCTTTAAATGATTGTCCTAAATTTTTCAATTTAGAACCACTTCCAAAACTTGGATAAGTATTTATAAAGTTATTTAAGTCTGCTGCAGAGTAAATTGTTTGACTTCTAAATGGAAGATTTAAATAATATAAATAAAAAGCATTATTTTTATTTACAGCATTATTTCTTACACCTGATTTATAATCATTAATAAGCTTGTTTAATGTGCTTTCAATACTACTTTGCTTCTTATAATCATATTGATAGAAATATTGTCCATCATAACTTAAGTATCTAACACCTTCTTTTAAGTAACTTGGTGCCTTTCCAATAGTCTTAGAGAAGCCTGATGTTCCTAGCATATCATAACTAATAAAGTGTACTAACTCTCCACCACTTACTGTATAGTAGCTTGGATTTTTAACTTGCTTTAACGGTACCATTACCATATCATAAGTTCCTGAGGATTTATTATTATTAATCCATCCAGTAAGTCCATTAACCATTATCTTAGCAGAATTTCCACTAATATCTAATATCGGTGCATCTTCTACATACCCTTGGTTTATATATGTCACTGCATTTTTTAATGAAGAATCAGAGTAAATATTAACATTACCTGCTGAATTAACATTATTTACATATCTTAAAATTCTAGCCATTTGATTTGTAGTATATACTACTTGTCCTCTTGAATTAATTACTGCGGGTTGCTGAGTAGATTTCAAATCACTTTCTGAAATAGACTTTGCTGCATTAACAGCTTGTGATTCATCATCATAAGCACTTAAAAACTCATAACTTCCATCAGCATTAGCTATAGTTAATTCATATTCCTTATCTGTCATAGGAACAAGCACTTCTAAGTTTTCGATAGCTTCTTGCTTTAGCCTAAATTCTTCCCTATCTTCCTCTATTATATTAGGGATAGAACTTCTTGCCATTAAATTGTAAGCTTTTCTTTTAGAATATGTTTTACCTTTTAATGATTCTTCACCACTAACTGTTTCTTCTACACTACCAGAAGTCTTATTGTCTTTTTCATCTGATATAGCATTTTCTGAATCAGTTTTTGTTGAATCATTATCCTTTTCTTCTACTTGAGCATTTTCTAAAGGTTTTTTTGATGAAGTATCATTATTTTTTTCTTCTGTATTTTCTTCCTCTTCACTCTTTACCCCTTCATTATTTGCTTTCTCAGTATCTTCTTTCTTTCCTTCAGTAGTCTCGTTAGACTCCTTATCAGTAACCTTCGAAGTATCTACTTTTTCTTCACCCTTTGTAGCTTCTACTTTATCACCTGTTGTAACTGTTGATTCAACCTTACTTTCTGGTGAATCATTTGTTATAGCTTTTACAGGTACATTGGGAAGTATAAATGCTACTAAAAGTAATTGTGCTATTACTTTCTTAACTTTTTTTGATATCAATATTCTCCCTCCTTTCCTATATAGATTAGCAATTAAATGTCAAAACTTCAAGAATTTCAATGCAATAAGTATGTTTTTACGTCAATTTTTTTATATTTTTTCTATTCCTCTCAAATTTCATACTTATTTTCAGCTAAAATAAACCTATATATCCTATTTAATGAACTTCAACCATCTAAATAAAATTCGAAAATAACTTCAAAAGTAAATAGAATATGCCCTATAAGCTAAGTGGCTGCAAAAAGAAGTTCTAGGTTAATAAAAACTACTAATCCAAGAACTTCTAATTTTTCACCATATGCTTATTTCAGCGTCTATTTATACTTTCTAGTACATATCATTATTTAAGTGCCTCACGCTAAAATTATAATCAACCTATATTTTCACTTAATATACACACTTAACAATAATTCTTGAAATTCATCTCCTCTGAATTTCTTTATTTTCTATCCATCTTACATATCTAAATGCAAGTCTATCCATTTTAATATCAACATTATATTCATGCTTTAATCTGTATTCTAAAACTTCAAATTGAAGTACACCTACAACACCAACTATTATTTCTTCCATTCCTATGAATGATTCTTTAAATACTTGAATCGCTCCTTCTTGAGCTATTTGAGTAACACCTTTTACGAATTGTTTTCTC
>NZ_JAWGSV010000188.1:0-6067 GCF_032552055.1 Clostridium sp.
TAAAGCTGTCCTAGGACAGCTTTATTTATTAAATGCTTCTTTTAAAGTATGCCATGCAAGTACTGCACATTTTACTCTAGCTGGCATATTAGAAATATTCTTAAGTACAATAGCATCTTCAAGTGCTTCAAGTTCTTCTTCGTCATTAATTTCTCTTTTTATCATTCCAATAAAAGTTTCAACTAATTCTAAAGCTTCCTTCTTATCTTTTCCCTTAATAAGGTCTATCATCATTGAAGTTGATGCTTGAGATATAGCACAACCTTGCCCTGTAAATGCTAAATCTTCAATAATATCTCCATTAACCTTTAATTCTAATTCTATTTCATCTCCACAGCTTGGATTATGACCCTTTTCACATAAATCTGGATTTTCTAATTTTCTTCTATTATGTTTAGAAGAACTATGTTCCATTATTAGGGTTGTGTAAATCTCATTTAAATCCATTGCTCTACCTCCATTTTGAGAACATCTCATATGTTTTTTCTATTGCTTCCACTAACCTATCTACATCTTCTTTATCATTGTATAAATATATACTTGCTCTAGATGTCGCATTTATTCCCATATATCTCATTAGAGGTTGTGCACAGTGATTTCCAGCTCTTATACATACACCAAAAGTATCAAAGATTGATGCAACATCATGTGGATGAACACCTTCTATTTCGAAGGATATTACTCCACCCCTCTTTTCTACTTCTTTTGGTCCATAGACCTTAACATAATCTAATTTATTTATCTTATCTAAAGCATATGAAACAAGCTCTTTTTCATGCTTTTCTATATTTTCCATTCCTATTTCATTTAAATAATCTATTGCCTTAGATAAACCTACTGCAGCCTCAACGTTTTGTGTACCTGCTTCAAACTTATATGGTAATACATTAAAGGTAGTTTCTTGCTCATAAACATATTCTACCATATCGCCGCCAAACATTAAAGGAGGCATCTTTTCTAATAAATCTTTCTTACCATATAAAACACCTATCCCCATTGGAGCTAGTAATTTATGGCCTGCAATTATTAAGAAGTCTGCATTAATATCTCTTACATCTACCTTCATATGAGGAACACTTTGAGCTCCATCAACTATAACTATAGCACCCTTTGAATGGGCATATTCAGCTATTTCTTTAACTGGATTAATAGTTCCTAATGCATTAGATACTTGAGTAATGCTTACTATCTTAGTTTTATTAGTTATTTTAGATTTTATTTCGTCTTCTGTAAGCTCTCCATTTTCATCTGTGTACATATATTTTAAAATTGCACCCTTAGCTCTTGCTACTTGTTGCCATGGAATTAAATTCGAGTGATGCTCAGCTATAGATATAACAATTTCATCACCCTCATTTATAAAATTCATTCCATAGGACATAGCTACTAAGTTAAAGGCCTCAGTTGCGTTCTTAGTAAATATTATTTCCTCAGAACGCTCTGCATTTATAAACTTTCTAACCTTTTCTCTAGCCTCATCATAAGCTTCTGTTGCAAGTACGCTTAATTCATAGGCACCTCTATGTGGGTTTGCATTTATCTTTTCATAATAATCTTTAATAGCTTCAATTACAGCTATTGGCTTTTGTGTAGTAGCAGCACTATCTAAATAAGCTATTCTTTTGCCATTTCTCTCTTTACTTAAAGTTGGAAAATCCTTAAGGTAATCTTTATTCATTATCTAATGCTTCCTTTATAGTAGCTAAGATTTCATTTCTTGTAGCTTCATCTTCAACCTTATCTATAATAGGGTTAAATGCACCTTCAATGATTACTCTTCTAGCATCATTGTAGTCTAATCCTCTACTCATTAAATAAAATAGCTTATCTTCGTCTATCTTACCTGAAGCTGCTGCGTGTTCTCCAGATACATCATCTTCTTCACATAGTAATAATGGAAGAGCTTTAGCTTTTACCTTAGGTGATAAAATCATACAATATTCATCTTCTTCACCTTTACTTCTAGATGCTCCCCTCTTAAAATCAAGAGTTCCTCTAAATATCTTATTGGCTTCACCCTTTAAAGCACCTCTTGTAATAATATCAGAATTACTTCTTCTACCCATATGAGTCATAACATAGTTCATATCTATAATTTTCTTATCTCCACCTAGGTAGATGGAACTTAGTGTTGATTCTGAACTTTCCTTAGCTAAATCACCATGGTAGTTAGTAATACTAACGCTTCCACCTAAATCTATTGAAACAAAATCTACTTTTCCGTAGTATCCTATATCTGAAAGATTAGAGTCTACATTTACTGTATTTTGGTTTAATAAATTTACTTTAACTACTTGAATCTTACTGCTGTCCTTACTATATATCTTACATATTCCATTATGATATCCTTCAGATTCATCTTTTGAATTATACTTAATTAATATTTTTGCTTCTGATTCCTCTTCTGCAACTACTATTATATTGTCAACTAAGGCATTATTTTTTTCATCTAAATTAAATTCAATTTCTATTAATCCATCTACCTTAGCTCTTTTATCTATATTTATTATGAAGCCCTTATTAAAATCAAATTCACCTTGATTTACTATTTCTTCTGATGCTCCATATTTAAATTTCTTATTTAATGGAAATACCTTTCCTTTTTTAAATTCTTCTATTGTAACTCCATCTAAATCATTACCAGTTACTTTATAATTATTAAATTCCCCAATTCTTGGAGGATTATAATCCTTTAATGTTACATCATTAACTTTTAACCAGCTTTTAGTTCTTACAGGAGTCTTATTAATATTATTAAAACTTATATTACTACTCATTATCCTATGCTCCCTTCTAATTCAAGCTTAATTAAGTTGTTCATCTCTACTGCGTATTCTAATGGTAATTCCTTAGATATTGGCTCAACGAATCCTCTAACTATCATTGACTTAGCTTCTTCTTCAGTTATACCTCTACTCATTAAGTAGAATATAGCATCGTCACTAATCTTACCTATCTTAGCTTCATGTGAAATTTCTACATCATCATTCATTAAGTCTATAACAGGTATAGTATCTGACTTAGATAAATTATCTAGCATTAGTGATTCACAAGATACTACTGATTTAGAATTATAAGCATTTGCATTTACCTTAACTACTCCTCTATAGGTAGCTTCACCACCATTTTTTGAAATTGACTTAGAATTTATAGTAGATGATGTATTTGGAGCTGCGTGAATTATTTTAGCTCCAGTATCAAGATTTTGTCCTTTACCTGCAAATGATACTCCAGTAAATTCTGCTCTAGCCCCTTCTCCCTTTAATACACTCATTGGATAAAGCATTGATATTCTAGAACCAAATGAACCAGATACCCATTCAATTCTTCCATTCTTTTCAACAAATGCTCTCTTAGTATTTAAATTAAGCATATTCTTTGACCAGTTTTCTATAGTACTATATCTTAAAGTAGCATCTTCTTTAACAAATAGTTCAACACAACCAGCATGTAGGTTAGTTACATTGTATTTTGGAGCTGAACATCCTTCTATAAAGTGTAAACTAGCTCCTTCTTCTACTACAATTAATGTATGCTCAAATTGTCCTGCTCCAGGTGAATTTAATCTAAAGTATGATTGTAGTGGAATATCTACATGAATTCCCTTTGGAACATAAACAAATGACCCACCTGACCAAACTGCACCATGTAGTGCTGCAAATTTATGATCATTTGGTGTTACACATTTCATAAAATATTCTTTAACTATATCTTCATAATCTCTAACAGCAGTTTCCATATCAGTATAAACAACACCTTGTTTAACTAAATCTTCTCTTATACTGTGGTAAACTACTTCTGAGTCATACTGAGCTCCAACCCCTGCAAGAGACTTCTTTTCTGCTTCTGGAATTCCTAAAAGATCAAAAGTCTTCTTAATATCTTCAGGAACATCTTCCCAAGTTTCATTTAACTTTGTCTTAGGTCTAACATAAGTAACTATATTATCCATATCTAGTTCATCTAAAGATGGACCCCAAGTAGGTAGTTTAATTTTATTATATACATCAAGAGATTTTAATCTAAAATTTCTCATCCATTCTGGTTCATTTTTTTCCTTTGAAATAGTTTCTACTATTTCTCTTGTTAAGCCTTTTTCAGTCTTAAACTCAAATCTATCTTCATTTTTAACGTCATAGATTCCTCTTTCAACGTCTTCTACATAAGTCTTCTTTTTAATTTCCAAAGCATGTCACCTCCGTTTTACATAGCTTCTACTTTAAAAGCTTCGTAACCATTCTTATCTATTTCATCTGCTAAACTTGCATCTCCTGTTTTAACTATTTTTCCGTTAACTAAAACATGAACATAGTCAGCCTTTAAATTTTCTAAAATCTTAGTATTATGAGTTATTATTAAAACTCCATTTTCTTCATTAGCATACATTTTAATACCTTCTGAAACTACTCTTATGGCATCTACATCTAGACCTGAATCTGTTTCATCTAATATGGCAAGCTTTGGATTAAGCATAAGCATTTGTAAGATTTCATTCTTTTTCTTTTCTCCACCTGAGAATCCTACATTTAAATATCTCTTAGCATATTCTTGATCCATCTTTAATTCTTTCATATTGTTTTTTAAGTCCTTATCGAACTTTAAAAACTTAATTAATTGACCATCTTTTGCTATCTTTGCACTTCTAATAAAGTTTTCAACAGTTATACCAGGAACTTCTTCCGGATGTTGGAAAGATAGGAATAATCCCTTCTTAGCTATTTCATCAGTTTTAAGTTCAGTTATATCTTCACCTTCAAAAGTAATATCTCCTTCAACTTTTTCATATCTAGGGTGCGCCATTAAAGCATTTGCTAAAGTTGACTTACCAGCACCATTAGGTCCCATGATAACATGAATTTCACCTTTATTGATTTTTAAATCTAATCCCTTTAATATCTCCTTACCTTCTACGGCAGTTTTTAATCCATTTATATTTAATAAAACTTCGCTCATTTTTACATCTCCTTATTTGTGTTTAATTATATATTTAAATTAAATCATATCATTTCACTCTGAATTGATTATATCATACTAAATTACTAAGAATTAATCAACTGTTTTTTCGGTATTTGTAAGCTTATAACAGTAAATTATTCATTAATAACTATTATTAGCTTTTTTATTCTAAATATTATTTACATTTATACAAAAAAGCTAACATTTATAATTAATAATGCATAATCAAGGATGTAATTTGTTCCAAATTACTAAAATAATTTTTTTAAAAACTCCTACTGGAGTTTTCTTTATAATTCTTTAATTTTTTCATTACTTCATTCTTTCATTATAAAAAAACTCAGCTTCTACTGAGTTTTAACCTAAATTGCTAAATGTTAATTGCCTTTGCCACACTTCCTTACTTTCTCCACAATTCATCTTTTCATTCCTTAATTTTTTAATTTTCTCATTCTTTAATTTTAAAAAAACTCAGCTTCCGCTGAGTTTTCACCTAAATTCTTACTTCTCAATTGTTTTTGCCATTACATATCTTCTAAGTCCACCATATTTTAATTTTTCTTTCTTTATTTCATATCCTAAACTAGTAAATGTATTTACACTATATTTATTATATGGTGATGCTGTGGATGTAAGTATCTTAACTTCATCATCTTTTGCTATTTCTTCTATCTTTTCACATAATATTTTTTGTAGGCCATTTCCTCTATAGTCACTTCTAACTACTGTAGATTCAACCTGACCTATCATAAGTAAATTTTCTCCTGATATTCCTAGATCGTAACCATAGTTACCTTCTTCATATCCTTTTTTTATATATACAGCCATAGCTATTAATTCTTCATTTTCATCAGTATAACCTATTATTTTTGCACCTTTATTTAAGTAATTTATAAACTCTTCTCTTTCTGTAGGTGCATATAGATCCTTATTTTCTAATCCTTCTAAAATTATATCTTGTAGTTCCATTATATGGTCCAAATCCTTTATATCTAGAACTCTTAATTTAGCATCAACTAAATTACCGGACTTATTTTTAAGCTTTAGTATTTCCTTCAATATTGCTCCCTCCTTTTCGAATCTATAATATCATATTTATTTAAACTTTATA
>NZ_JAWGSV010000189.1:0-6067 GCF_032552055.1 Clostridium sp.
ATTATAACTAATATATAATTATATTATAGTAAAATTTTATGATAATAGGAGATTATGAAATATGTTTTTGAAAGAATTAAATAAGGATGAGGCAAATGCTTTTTTAAATTTAGTATCAATATTTGCAAGAATTGATAATGAGTTTGCAAAAGAAGAAAAAGCTCTTTTAGATGAATATAAAGAAGAGTTAGGATTAGTGGATTCTGAAGTTAGTGAAATGGCATATGAAGATATTATTGAAAGTTTAAAATCTTCAACTGATAGAGCAAGAAGAATAATTTATTTTGAATTAGTAGGCTTAGCTTTAGTAGATGGGGAGTATGAAGAGGAAGAAGTTGATTTCTTAGAGAAGATAGCAGCAGAGTTTAGTATTCCGAGAGCTAAGAGAATTGCTATAGCTAACTATTTCTATAATTTTACAGATGTTTATAATTTCACTACTGTTGATGCAGAAAACAATATTGAACTTTTAAAGGAACAAGCGGAAATAATTTTATAATTATACTAGTGGATGTATTAAGATAAAAAAAAATACATCCATTTATATTATATATAAGCTGTAAAAAGAGCAGATATTTTATTAATTTACATTTCGTGTTAAAAATATTTAAAATATCAAGTTATCTTAACAACTTATATCTAAATTAAAAGAGCGATGCTTTCAATTTAGATAATTAACTAAAGAATTATTTTAGACTTATAAAGCTATAAGACTATAGATGTAGATTTTTAATTGAAGCATATATATTAAATAAGTTGAATTAAAGAGTTTTAATTGAGCAAAATAACATTATAAACTTTAGGAGGTGTTATTTTGAATAATCAGAATGATAATATAATTGGAGGACTACCTGCCAATATTAATAAAGAGGTACCTACAGCTAAAGACAATGCACATTCAATAAGGGCATTAATTAAAAAATCTGGTGAGGTAGTTGGATATGAGCTAGATAGTGGTGAAAGAATATCTAAAGAAGATGGTGTGAAAATGGCTAGAGGAGGAAATATCTCTGGAGTGGCTATTGGAGTATCAAAAAAGGGAGAAGAGTACTTAAGAAGTCTCCCAGATCAAAGTGAAAATAATAATTTAAGTTCTCTGCCAACTGTGGAATAAGTATAAAGGATATATTAAATCTAAAGAGATGATATATAGAATTTTTTATGTTTTTTAGTTAAATATAAAGTAAATGTTTCATAGAGCTTAGGAGTTAAATATACATCTGGTAAGATTATTGGTGCTTAAATTTTAGTTAATACTTCATAAATAGTTTACTTTTTATCTATTATTGTTTTATTGAAAATTATTAATTTATTATGTAGAATTGAATTGGATTAAGGAACTATTAAAAGATAAGGGAGATAAAAATAAATTATGGTATTACTATTATTAGTGTTATCAGCATTTGCATCTTTTAAATTAGCAGAAGAAAAAGGGCAAAATAAGATTATATGGACAGCTGTAACAGCAGTTGCAGGGCCAACTACATTGGCAGTTCAATATTTACTATCATGCTATAAAGATAAATATGCAGTTAAATAATATTTAAATAAAAAATAAGCTATATCAAATCTTGATATAGCTTATTTTTTATTCAGATAGATTTAAATCTCCATTTACAGTTTTAACATTAACTTTACCATTTCCATTACCAAATTTTATGGTGTTATCATTATTTAGATAATCTGAACTCTCATCATAAGAACCTCTGTATAAGCTTCCGTTTATAGTCGAATAAGATAAAGTTAAGTTTGAATCTTTATTTATTGATAGGTTAATGCTTCCTGAAGTAGAGTTTATATTTAAATTACTTGCACTGTTAGATATTAATGTATAAATAGACCCATTTATAGTGGAAATAGTACCATTAGTAAAATTATCTGTAGAGGATATACTTCCATCAGTAGTATTTAGTATCAAATTTTTAGCATTAAGTACATTAGTTACTATACTTCCGTTAGTAGTGGAAATATTAGTTGCTTCTGATGTTAAATTATTTATTGATACATCTGAATTAGTAGTTTTAATATTTAAGTTTTTCAGGTTTAAATTACTTAATTCTATATTACCATTAGAAGTATTAATATTTATATTATTTGAATATGAATAAGGTACCTTTATTAAAAAGCTAATATTATTTCTATATTCATTTATTGATGATATATTTTGTGAAGGGGTAACTACTAATGTTTTATTATCTACTGAATTTGAAAGTAATTCAATCTGTTTATTTTGAGCTGAAGATGGATTATGCTTTGAATAAATTGAAATACTTAAGCTATCACCTGGATAAGTTTGTACAACAGTAGGATAATTATAAAAATCTATATTAATATTATCTATATCTTTTAAGTCAATTGACTTTGAATAAACTTCATCACCACTTAAATCATCAGAGTCATTACTCCAATTTATAGCATTGTTGTAATACTGACTGATATTGAAATAATTATCTACTTTAAAATCACTGTAATAAAGCTGAATAAAAGCAGTAGTAAAACAAATAATTGATGAAAGTAAGAGAAAAACCATAAATATTTTCATTTTACTGCTAATTATTTTTTTGTTTTCCATTATCTTTCCCCCTTATTTTCCTAGACGACCAATTAAAGAATTTCTTACTTAAATGTATTAATAGTTTTATAAAGTAGTATAACAATAGTACTGAAAAGACAAATAAAAATATACTACCTAAAACTGAGAATGCTAATACTGAATTAGGGAAGTCTACAATAAACTCAGGTAAGATTGTTAATCCAATTCCATGTACAACTTTCCCTATTAGAGTTATAGTTCCAGCTACTGATAATGAAAAAGATGAAACTATTACAGCTAAAAATATGCTTCCAATAACCCCAACAGCTCCTAAAATAGAAGGACCTAATAATATAAATGAAAGAGCAATAATAAGTAAGGAAACTATTAAATTACTAGAATGATTATTCTTTTTCTTATTAATGTAAGAGTTCTTTTCATAATTATTTTTTGATTTAAAGTTTCCACTATCTTGTGAATTATCACTAGAATCACTTACTACTATTGATTGGCTAAGTATAGGATTTTCTTTATTGTATCTATAATTCTTGACGATATCATAGGGATCACCTAATTCATTAATAATTTCATCATAGTTTTTTCCTTGCTCTATAGCTGAATCGAAATAGTCCTTATAGTAAAATAATATATCGCTAAGCTCTCCTTCAGGAAAGTCATTTAAACCATTTTTGAGTATTTTTAAAAAAGATTCTTTATTCACAGTATCCTCCTTTATATTTTAAAATTCAATTATGTTGACTTAAGTATAAAAAATACTAGCTATCAATACAATAGATTTAAATATGCTTTAAGGAAATTTTAAGGTGTGGTTAAGTGAAAGTTAAGAAGTGAATTATGTTAAAATTGTGGAAAGTTATCCACAAAATGTGGACAACTATTAAAAACTGTTGAAAACTTTAAAAAAGATATTGACACAATATATATGGATTGAATATATGTTTGTAACAATATGATGATATATAAGGAAAAATATAAGTATGTGTAATAATATAGAAAGTAAGAAAAATACAATTTAAAAGTTGTTTATAAAGTTATGCACAGTTTGGACGAAATGTGGATAAAATATGTGGATAATGTTACAATAATACCGGGAATAAAGAAAAAATCATATATTTTAAGAATTAACCTGTGGAAAACTTTAATATAAGTGGTGGATAAATTTGAAAAATTTGTTGAATAATTAGGTTATTTTATAGAGATAAGGAGAAATTATGGAATTTGATAAGAAAATTTATGAAGGAATATTTATAGAAAGACCAAATAGATTTAATGCAAGGGTGCTATTAGATGGAGAAGAATTAACAGTACATGTGCCTAATACAGGTAGATGTAGAGAAATATTAATAGAAGGAACTAAGATATTCTTAAGAGAGGAGTTAAATCCTACAAGAAAGACTAAATATGATTTAATTGCAGCTATGAAAGGTGATATATTAATAAATATAGATTCGCAGATACCTAATAAAGTAGTTAATGAAGCTTTATTAAATGGAAGAATTGATACTTTACATAAATATAGTAAAATAAATAGGGAGAAAACTTATGGAAAAAGTAGATTTGATTTTAAATTATCCACAGAAGATGAAAAAGAAAATTATTTTTTAGAAGTTAAGGGAGTAACACTAGAAGATAATGGACACTGCATGTTTCCTGATGCACCTACTGAAAGAGGGGCAAGGCATATATTAGAATTAATAGAAGCGAAAAAAGAAGGATATGGTGCCGGAATACTTTTTTTAGTACAATTAGATAATGTAGAGACATTTTCTCCTAATGATGAAAGAGATCCAGAGTTCGGAAGAGCATTAAGATTAGCAAGAGAAAATGGTGTTGATATTATGGTTTATAACTGTAAGGTGGATAAAAACATGATTGAAATTAACGAAAAAATTGATATAATATTTTAATTAACCTAGTTTTTGCTAAGTAAGAGGTGAAGTATGAAGTATAAATTTTGTCCTATATGCGGAAGAGGGCTAGAGGAAAAGTATAGCTGGGATGAGGGGGGAGTACCTTATTGTCCTAATGATAATATGATGTTTTTTGATATACCTAAACCATGTATTATGGTAGCAATTATTAAAGAAGATGAAATTTTATTATTAAAGCAAAGCTATATATATGAAAACTCTAAGGTTCTTCTAACTGGGTATGTAGGTAATAATGAAACAGCTGAAGAGGCTGTATATAGGGAAGTTAAAGAAGAGGCTGGAATAGATATTAAAAACATAGAGTATCTTGGTTCTGATTATGTAAAAGATAAGGAGATACTAATGATTACTTTTATGGCTGAGTACGTTAGTGGTGAAATTCAAAAGTCCTGCGAAGTTGAAGGTATGGGATGGACCAAACTATCAAAGGCATTAGAAGAAATGCAAGAAGATGTTATTGGAACAAAGGTTGTAAAGAAAGTTCTAGAAATAAAAGAGTTAAAAAGATAATAGAAAAAAATATACCTTATATAAAAACAATATTAAAAAATTATTATATATGAAATTTCTATAGATAATCTAATAAATAATATGAGATTAATAGAAATAGAATATTAGGTTATTTATTTTCAGTATTGTAAAAAGTCAATGTTTTTATAGCATAATATTTTAATCTCCAACTAATAGAAAACAAATTGGTTGGAGTTTCTATTTTAATTATTTAATAGATAAAATTGTTACTTTTCATGCAATTTTAAGTATAGTATACCTATAATATGTTGTTATTATTTTTTAATTCTATATTATATTCACCTTAACAATATATCTCTTAAATCATATATTTGTATTGAGAGATTTAAAAAGCCATTTTTTATGTTTAGATATTGTTTTATGGATTTAAAGAATAACTAAATAGCCTAACGGCTTTTATAGAGAGAAACCATATCTTGAATTGGCATATCAAATATTGTAGTTACTAACCTAAATTCTTCGGTGCAATATTATTACATAATAGTATTACTTTGCTAATTACTTACGAAACTTAAATTATTGTAAGTAATAGCATAATACAAATAGTATTTGAAGTATACATTATAAAAAAATATATTTTCTTAAGAGTCAATATAGCTACATGTACAACTATGTTTAGATATATTTTCAGAAACTATATTTATATTATTAGGAATCTTAGATCAACATGAAAAAGAGAGCTAATTTTAATAGACTATTTAATATATTAAATTACTTTTTATTTTAGGTAACTTTCAATATCATTACGCTATATCTATTAAACGATTATTTTTTTGATATTTATTCTATAGTTTATATTTTATTTTCCAGGATTATAATTTTTTCTATACATTTTAGGAGTAATATTTTTTTAAACGTTTTTATAAAACAGCTTAAGTCATAAAACCACAGCCAAAAGCAATATCTGTAATTGAGAGATTTGTAGTGGTTAATTTATGACAAGCAATTTCTACCGTATAGTGATTAAGATATTCTATAGGAGTTTTTTTATCATCTTATAAAAAATCTACATAAATATTTACTAGACATTCCTGCTGCCTTAGATAAATCA
>NZ_JAWGSV010000190.1:0-5996 GCF_032552055.1 Clostridium sp.
GTCTTAAGACAGCCCAATTGTAATTAAGAATTAAGAATTAAAAATTAATAAAAAAACTCCAAAGGAGTTACATCATCAATTCTACATTATTAATTTTTCATTCTTAATATCAAAAAGGTGGGGTTTACTTGAAAAAATTTGAGAAAATATTTTTCAATATTTTAACGAAAGAACTTAAATTTTATATGAAGAATTACTACAGTAATTTTCAGAGTGAAGATAAGTGGGTTGGGTTACTAAATTTAGAGAATACATATGTAGCTGTAGCTGTAACTTTTGACAAAGATGAAGCAATAACTTATAAAGAAGTTAAAGATTATTTAGAAGGTTCTTTAGATAAGCCTTTTATTATTAATCTTATAGTATTAAATGAGGGTGATTACTATGGAGATTATCACAATAGTAGTGGATATTATAATAAACTTGTGTTTTCACTAAGTGAAAGAAAGGTTATTTATTGCAGTGAAGGATCTAAAGTGTTTTTACAAGTTTTAGAATATATGAATAAATTAGATACTAAGAAAAAAAATGATTTTAAGGAATATAAAATAACTTATATTCTTATAACTATTAATATATTAGTTTTTTTAATAGAAGTATTTTTATCTGGAAATATATTTGATATAGATTTTTATACTTTAGTCTATATGGGAGCAAAGGTTAATCTTCTTATAGATAATGGAGAGCTATATAGATTATTTACAGCAGCTTTTTTACATGGTGGACTTATGCATATAGTATTTAATATGGGAGCTTTAAATATTATTGGTAAAGAAGTTGAAGCTATTTATGGAGCTAAAAAATATTTAGTTATTTATTTCTTATCAGCCCTTGGAGGTAATATATTTAGTTATTTAATGAGTCCGAGAAGTATATCTGTAGGAGCCTCAGGAGCTGTTTTTGGCTTATTAGGAGCAATGCTGGTTTTTGGTATTAAGGAAAGACAAAAAATAGGAAAAAGATATGCTAAAAATATAATTGAAACTATAGTTATAAATGTAGTAATTGGACTAACTATACCGAATATAGATAATTTCGGGCATTTGGGAGGTTTAGTTTTCGGAGGAATACTAGCATTTATATTAAGTGTTAAAAAGCAAAAATAAAGGCAACTTAGGAGTGATAGCATGGATAAAAAGAAATTAAATAAAGAGTTAATTGTAGCGGGATTATTCACCTTATTATTAATTGTTTCTGCTTTTTATGATTTTTTCTATAAAGATGGAGAAAAGTTATTTAGAATTGGATTGAATTTTCTTACTGTAATAGGTACATATTTGCTATATATTAAAAGTTTTTTAAGGGGATGCAAAATAATATACTATATAAATATGACCTTTGTATTTTTATCAATGTATTTAGCAAGTGTAATTGGCTTTTATTCAATAGATAATTACGATAAGTTCTTACATCTTTTATCAGGGGCAGTAATTGCAATAATAGGATATATATTGTTTCTATACTTAACTAATGAAAAATCTAGATCTGAAATGCATCCATTAACTGCAGCTATATTTGTTGTATTATTTGCTACAGCAGCGGCTGGAGTTTGGGAGATTTGGGAGTTTACAACAGATTCCCTATTTGGTTTATCAGCTCAAAATGGAAGTTTAAGTGATACCATGTGGGATATAATTTCTGGAACTGTTGTAGGTATAATAACATCAATTCCTATTTATTTACATAGCAAAGGTAAGAATATAAAAATTATAGATAAAATAGTTGAAGATATTGAAGAAAATAAGTAATTAAGTAAAAAAGAATAGAAGAATTAATGATATTAATTACTCGTTATTCAAAAAATGTAAATTTAACAAAAAATGGCCCTATTTAAATTTGCATATATCTATGAAAAGGTATATAATTTTAACGGATTAGCAAAAATTTATAATGTTTTAAAAAAATATAGTAAAAAAATCATTGATATTGTATGATATATATTATTGTAATTTAAGGAGTTGGGGTCAATGTTAGGAAAAGATTATGTAAATAAGGTTTTAGAAGAAGTTTCTAAAAGAAATAATGGGGAAAAAGAGTTTTTAGATGCTGTTACGGAAGTATTAAATTCACTAGTGCCAGTATTTGATAAGCATCCAGAATACATTGAAGAAGGAATATTAGAGAGAATAGTAGAACCGGAAAGACAAATATTCTTTAGAGTTCCATGGGTTGATGATAATGGTAATGTGCAAGTTAACAGAGGTTTTAGAGTGCAATTTAATAGTGCTATAGGACCATATAAGGGGGGACTTAGATTCCATCCATCAGTTAACCAAAGTATTATAAAGTTCTTAGGGTTTGAACAAATATTTAAAAACTCATTAACTGGTTTACCAATAGGTGGAGGTAAAGGTGGATCTGACTTTGATCCTAAAGGAAAATCTGATAGAGAAGTAATGAGATTTTGCCAAAGCTTTATGGCTGAACTATGTAAACACATTGGCTTAGACACTGACGTACCTGCTGGAGATATTGGAGTAGGTGGAAGAGAAATTGGTTATATGTATGGATATTATAAAAAAATAAGAAATGCAAATGATCAAGGGGTTTTAACTGGTAAGGGATTAACTTACGGCGGAAGTTTAACTAGAACTGAAGCTACTGGATATGGACTAGTTTACTTCACTGAAGAGATGTTAAATGATAATAATTCAAGTTTTAAAGATAAGACTGTAGTTATTTCAGGATCAGGAAATGTTGCAATTTATGCATGTAAGAAAGCTACTGAGCTTGGTGCTAAGGTGGTTGCATTAAGTGATTCTAATGGATATATATATGATGAAAATGGAATTAACTTAGATGTAGTTAAGGAAATTAAAGAAGTTAAAAGAGGAAGAATAAAAGAATATTTAGATAAAGTTCCAACTGCAGAATATGTAGAAGGATGTAGAGGAATATGGGGAGTTAAGTGTGATATAGCATTACCTTGTGCAACTCAAGGTGAAATAGACATAGAATCAGCTAAAATTTTAATTGATAATGGAGTTAAAGTTGTTTCAGAAGGTGCTAATATGCCAACATCATTAGATGCCATAGAAGCATTACAAAAAGCAGGAGTATTATTTGGACCTGCTAAGGCAGCAAATGCAGGTGGAGTTGCTTGCTCTGCATTAGAAATGTCTCAAAATAGTATGAGATTATCTTGGACATTTGAAGAAGTAGATGCAAAGTTAAAAGATATAATGGTTAATATCTATAAGAATTCTAAGAGTGCTGCAAAAGAATACGGAGTTTCAGGAAATATATTAATGGGAGCTAATATAGCAGGCTTTACTAAAGTAGCAGAAGCTATGATGTCACAAGGTATAGTATAATAGTATTAATCTCAATAATAGCAACCCCTATTTTGAGTTTATTAATAGGAATCTCTAGATTAAGCAAATTTTTTATTTTAATCTAGAGATTTCTTTTTTATGTTAAAAATATAAAAAATATAGGAAATCATTACATCTTTAAATTATTTATATCTTAATCTATGTAGGAAAGAATATTAAATGAAGAGTAAATTGTAATATGGCAATATTAATGAAATTTTAAGATTTCAACTCTTGATTTTTTACTCCTATTGGCATATATTTAATAAAGATGTCTAAGACAAAGTTTTATACTAGTAATATAAGGAAATATCCTTTATTTAAAGGAGTGAACAAAATGGGAGATATTATTTTAAATGTAACAGCAGTCTTTCAATTAACCGTTTTTGCAATTATGATGTATTATTTTATATTAGCTTTCTTTGGACTTAAGAGAAAGAAAGAAAAGAAAAATTACACTCCTACTAAGAAGTTTGCTATGATAGTAGCAGCTCATAATGAGGAAGTAGTAATAGGTAGATTAATTGAAAGTATGCTTCATCAAGATTATCCTAGAGAACTTTTTGATATCTTTGTAATTGCAGATAACTGTACTGATAACACTGCAAAAGAAGCAAGAAAACATGGTGTATATGTTTATGAAAGATTTAACAAGGATGATAAAGGAAAAGGATATGCACTTGAATGGATGTTTGATAAAATATTCAAAATGCAAAAAAAATATGATGCAGTAGCAATTTTTGATGCTGATAATTTAGTTTCAAAAAATTGGTGTAAGGAAATTAACTCTAAGATGCTTGAAGGCTACAAAGTAGTACAAGGATACATAGATAGCAAGAATCCAAATGATTCTTGGATAGCTGCATCTTATTCAATAGCTTTCTGGACTCAAAACAGAATGTATCAATTAGCTAGAGCAAATGTTGGATTATCTAACCAAATTGGTGGTACTGGTTTTGCAATTGACATTGATATATTAAAGGAATTAGGATGGGGAGCTACTTGTTTAACAGAGGATTTAGAATTTAGTTGTAAACTAATTTTAAATGGTGAAAAAGTAGGTTGGGCACATGACGCTATAATTTATGATGAAAAACCATTAACATTAAAGCAATCATGGGTTCAAAGAAGAAGATGGATGCAAGGTTTTACAGATGTTGCAACTAGATATTTCTTTAAACTTATTAAAAAAGGTATAAAGGAAAGAAAGTGGTTTATACTAGACTGTGCTCTATATTCAATACAGCCATTCTTTACATTAATGATGGGTATTTCACTAGTTTTAAGTTTTATTCAAAGTAATACTAGTGGTGTGAATATATACTTAGTAAGCTATTTAGTTGGTGATTTTTTCTTTAAAGTTATAGGTGTTATGCAATTCTTAATAACTCCTCTAATATTAAGATTAGATAAGAAGATTTCATCAGGACTTTTACTTGCCTTAACTTTCTATTCATCAAATGTATTTGTTATTCCTGCTATTTCAGCAAAACTTGATAATTATGGACAAATACTTTTAATGACAATAGGATTTAATATATTCTTCTTACTAGCGGTAATGTTATTCCTTGGAAAGAAAAAGCTTATAATGTTCTTTAGATTCTTATTATATTCTCTATATACATTAACTTGGATACCAATAACTATTCAAGGTATATTAAAGAAGAATAATAAGGAATGGAATCCTACTAAGCATGTAAGAAATGTAGAGATTTTTGATGTTCAATAAAAATAAATAATAAAGAATTAAATTAAGGGGTTGTTTGTTCAACCTCTTTTTTGTTCATAAAAATCCTATATAATAATAAAAATAAATTACGAACATTAGTTTGACATTTTTATAATAAACATTTATATTTTTATTTGTAGTTTAATTATGATAAAATTATAAAGATTAAATTTTTAACATAGAATACACTGGTGATATTGCATAATGAATATTTAGGACATGGATAATTTTAATTTTTTGATTATCATGTTTGTGCAATAACCATTTAATTTATAAATAATTCGGAGGTTTGTATGAGTACTGAGATAATGAAGGGATATGACGTTACAGATTTAACTTCCTTAGAAAAGCTTGAACCAGTTAGAGTAAGACCAGGTATGTATATTGGTTCTACAGGTAGTAAGGGATTACACCACTGTATATGGGAAGTTTTGGATAATGCTATAGATGAAATATCAAATGGTTATGGAGATAAAGCTACAATAATTATAAATAGAGATAAAAGTATAACTGTAATAGATAATGGAAGAGGTATTCCAACAGGTATTCATCCAACTAAGAAAAAATCAGGAGTTGAGATGGTATTTACAGAACTTCATACTGGAGGAAAGTTTAATAATAAAAACTATAAAACTTCCGGAGGTCTTCATGGTGTTGGAGCTGCAGTAGTAAATGCGCTATCTTCTTGGCTTGAAGTTGAAGTTCATCAAAATGGAAATATATATAAACAAAGATTTGAACATGCATATGATAAAGAGCTTAAAAGAATTATGCCGGGAACACCAGTAACTAAACTTGATATTGTTGGCAGAAGCAAGGAAACAGGAACTAAAGTTACTTTTATGCCAGATAAAGAAGTGTTTTCAAGTATAGATTTTAAAGTTGATATTATAGATGAGAGATTACAAGAATTAGCTTTTCAAAATAAGGGGATTTATTTAGAGCTTATAGAT
>NZ_JAWGSV010000191.1:0-5954 GCF_032552055.1 Clostridium sp.
AGGAGTATTTAAAGAAAATAGAAAATTATCTAATATATTTTTAGAAACAGAAAGATGGTTAGATATTATTGGAGTAGGTGAAGTTGGTTCATTAAATGATAAGGTGGAAAATCATGAACTTAGAGATTTAATTATGGTATCTGAAGCGCTGCATGAAAAGAAAATTGCTCAAATTGCAGATATGATTAATGAAAGAAAGGAAACAAAGGTAGTACTTATTGCAGGGCCAAGTTCTTCAGGGAAGACCACTTTTGCCAATAGACTATCAGTTCAGCTAAGGGTAAATGGATATGTTCCTGTACCTATTTCTTTAGATGATTATTTTGTAGATAGAGAGCATACTCCAAAAGATGAAAATGGAGAATTTGATTTTGAAAGTATATATTCTATAGATATTGAACTTTTCAATAAGCATTTGGCTAGTCTTCTTAAGGGGGAAGAAGTAGAAATTCCTAGGTTTAATTTTAGAAAGGGAGAAAGAGAGTGGGTTAATAATATTATTAAATTACCTAATAATGGAGTGATATTAATAGAAGGAATCCATGGATTAAATCCAATGCTTACTTCTCTAATTTCAGATAAACAGAAGTTTAAGATATATATTTCAGCATTAACTCAATTAAATTTAGATAATCACAATAGAATTGCAACTACAGATATTAGAAGAGTTAGAAGAATAGTAAGAGACTTTTTATCTAGAGGATATGGAGCGGAAGATACATTAAAAATGTGGCCTTCAATAAGAAGAGGTGAAGAAAAAAATATTTTTGTATTCCAAGAAGAAGCAGATGTTATGTTTAACTCAACCTTAGTATATGAATTATGTGTATTAAAGAAATATGCCTTAGAAGAATTAGACAAAATAAAGGAAGATAGCCCAGTTTATATATTAGCAAGTAGACTTAAATCCTTCCTTGGATTCTTTAAGGAAATTGATAAGGAATATGTTCCAACTAATAGTATCTTAAGAGAATTTATAGGTGGAAGTGACTTCTATAAATACTAGTGGTGTTAGAGCACAATTAAGAATGAATAATTAGAAATTATTAAAAAACTCCTAAGGGAGTTTTTTATTTTGTAAATAAATAAGATGTTGATAATTATTAAGTATAAAAAGTAGAAAATAGATAAAATTAAACTTATAATAATAGATTATCAAAACATTTTAATTTATATGGATATTTATTTTACCTAATTATATAATAGTTATATTAAAAATATATTAAACTAAAGGAGAAAAATATGAGCGGAATGGGTGTTTTTGACATATTAGGACCAATAATGATAGGGCCATCTTCTTCTCATACAGCAGGGGCAGCAAGACTTGGAAAGGTTGCTAGAATTATTGCTGGAGATGACGTAATTGAAGTAACATTTTTACTTCATGGTTCCTTTGGGAAAACTTATAAGGGACATGGTACTGATAGAGCTTTAGTTGCTGGAATAATGGGAATGGATCCGTCAGATGAAAGATTAAGAGATTCATTAGAAATTGCTAAAGAAAAAGGAATTAAAATTACTTTTAAAGATGTAGATTTAGGAGACTACCATCCTAATACAGTTAAGTTTTTAATGAAGCTTAAGAATGGTAATGAATGTGAAATTACAGGTTCTTCTATAGGTGGGGGAAATATTGAAATAGTTAATATTAACGGTAATGAAGTTAAGTTTACTGGAGCATATTCAACAATTATAACATCTCATAGAGATATACCAGGAACTGTAGCAAAGGTAACTAATATTTTATATGATAGTGAAGTTAACATAGCTTTCTTAACACTTGGAAGAAGTCAAAAAGGGAAAAATGCTACTATGACTTTTGAGTTAGATGGTAAGGTTTCAGATGATTTAATTGAAGAAATAAAAAAAGTTGAAGGTATAGAAAAAGTAATATTAATTAACAAGATAGAGGATGGTGAGTAGTGTGGATATAGCAAGATCAGGAGAAGAGTTAATTAAGATATGTGAAGAAAATTCTATTTCTTTAAGCGAATATGCAATTAGAAGAGAAATGGAAGATAGAGAAGTTTCAAGAGAAGATTTGTTTTTAAAAATGAAGAAAACTCTTGATGTAATGAGACATGGAGCAACAGAAGCAAGAGAAAAAGAAGTATATTCAGTAAGTGGACTTATTGGTGGAGATGGTTATAAGCTTCAAGAATATTTAAAAAGTGGTAAGTCTCTAACAGGAGATACTATGATTTTAGCTATGGCAATGGCTCTATCATCTTCAGAAGTAAATGCTTCAATGGGAAGAATAGTAGCTTGCCCAACAGCTGGATCTTGTGGAATAATTCCAGCAGTAATTTTAACAGCAGGAGAGAGACTTGGAAAATCTGATGAAGATTTAATAAAAGCTTTATTTGCATCATCAGCAATTGGAATGATAATTGGAAGAAATGCTACATTCGCAGGAGCAGAAGGTGGTTGCCAAGCAGAATGTGGTTCAGCAGCAGCTATGGCAGCAGGTGCTGTAGTTGAAATGATGGGTGGAACGCCAAAGATGTCATTAGATGCTGGAGCAATAGTATTTAAAAATGTAATGGGACTTGTATGTGATCCAGTTGCAGGTTTAGTTGAAGTTCCTTGTGCTAAAAGAAATTCTTCAGGAGCAATAAGTGCTTTATGTACAGCTGATTTAGTTATGGCAGGAGTAGAATCGAAAATTCCTTTTGATGATGCACTATCAGCAATGTATAAGGTAGGTAGAAGCTTACCAGCAGCTTTAAGAGAAACAGCCCTTGGTGGAGTGGCAGTTACAAAGGCTGGGCTAGAATTAAGAAAAAAGGTTTTTGGGGACGAATAAGATTATAATTAAAAATACATAATTAAGGATAAAACTCCTGATGGAATTTTTGAAATTAAATTGTATTTAAATATACATATTAAACGAAAGTAGCTGTTGATAAAACTTTAAAGTATGTTTTATCAACAACTACTTTTATTTTTATTAGAATGAGTTTAAGTTTATAATAGAAATTGCAAATATACCTTGTATTACTAGGTGTTTTAGTTTTATAATATTAGTAAAGGTGGTTATTATGGATAAAGAATTATTAAAAGGATTTATAGATATATTAATATTGGCATTATTAACAAAAGAAGATATGTACACTTATGAAATATTAAAAGTGATTATGGAAAATTCTAATGGTGAAATCACCTTAGGTGAAGGGACTTTATATCCTGCATTAAAGAGGTTTTATAATAATGGTTATGTAAAATATTATTGGGTAGAAAAAGATAATAACAAAGTGAAAAGAAAATATTATAAAATTACAGATCTGGGGAGAGAATACCTTAATTCAAAAGTTAATGATTTTAAGAGTTTAACATCATTAGTAAATAAATTTTTATAAAAGGAGGAGAATTTATGAAGGAGATTAATAAGTTTGCTAAAAAATCAGTTAGTAAATTAGATTTATCTATTAAGGAAAGAAAGGAATTAAAAGCAGAATATATCGATCATATTACAGCAATATATAAAGAACATCTAGAGGATGGATTTTCTGAAAAGGAATCTTTAGATTATGCCATTAGAATTTTTAAAAGTGATAATTGGTTAGGTGATAGTAGTATAAACCAAAAGAAAAATTATATACAGTTTGGGTTGGTTTCGATATTTTTTATTTATTTAATAGTATTAGTCCCTATTTATGTTTATGTTTCTAGGATGGAAGTATTTAAATCAGGAATTAGTATTAATTCTTTTATTCCTTTTAGAACTATTTATGCAATAATTACAAGTAGCATGGATGGAGATTTTGGAAACATAATGAGATTACAACGTCGTATAGTTTTATTTTTATCATTAATACCTATGGGGATTTTTATTCCAATAATAACTTCAAAGTATAAATCATTCTTATCAAATTTAAAAATCTATTTATTGATAGCATTATTTTTAGAATTATTTAAGATACTATTTCCTTGGTGGATAAGTATTGATTATATTTTATTAAACTTAATAAGTTGTATAATAGGATATGGATTATTTACTATCATAAGAAAATATGTAGTTCAGAAAAGAGCTATAAATATATAAAGAGCAAGGCTGTTATAATGACAGCCTAGTTTAAATTATATGTAATTAAATACTTAAGTAATTTGATTTAAATTATAATAAAATTATTTTTTTATTCTTCATTGTTCATTTCCATTATATATTCTTCTCCATAACTATGCATAGATTTTAAGACGGGAATAATTTTCATTCCAACTTCAGTTAAACCATATTCAACTTTGGATGGAACAACTGGATATACTTTTCTATAAATTAAGTTGTCTTCTTCTAAGCTTCTTAATTGATTTGTTAACATTTTTTGTGTAACATTTGGCAAACTTTTCTTTATGTCTGTAAATCTAAGAGGGCCATCACATAAGTACCATAGTATTAGTATTTTCCATTTACCAGATATAAGTTTGTGCACTAAAATCATAGGGCAAACCTCGTGGTTATCAGAGTTTTTATTATAAAAACAATCTTTGTGTTCAATTGTAAATTTCTCCATTAGTTATCTCCTTAAACGTTAATAAATGAGAATTAGTATCATTTTTGATACTAGGTATAAAAAAAGTGTCTACTTGAAAGTTGATAAATTTTAAACTATCATTTATATTATAACAAATAAAAGATATATTTCCAAAGAGGATTTATAGTGGAGGATAAGATGAATAAAGTATTATATATAAAAGCAAATATTAAGCCAGAAGGACAATCAAGAACATTTAAGGTATCAGATAGTTTTATTGAAGAATATAGAACTTTAAATCCAGAAGATGAGATAATAACTTTAGATTTATATAATGAAGGAATAGACTTCTTAAAAGCTGAAGATTTAGCAGCAGTTTTTGGTGAAAAGACAAGGGAAAGTAGAAATCATCCAATATTAAAGTATGCTTACCAAATAGCAGAAGTAGATAAGATTGTTATTGCAGCACCAATGTGGAATCTAGGAACACCGGCTATAGTTAAAGCTTATTTTGACTATACAAGTGTTACAGGAATAACATTCAAATACACAGCTAATGGTCCAGTTGGAGTTTGTAAGGCTAATAAAGCTTTAATAGTTTCAGGTAGAGGTGGAGATTACTCTAGTGAAATAGGTTCACAATTTGAAATGGGTGAAAGATACTTAAGAACTATACTTGCATTCTTTGGAGTTAAAGATGTTAAGAGTATAGCTGTTGAAAACCTAGATGTAATGGGTATGGATGTAGATAAGATAGTGTCTGATTCAGTAGAAGAAGCTAAGGAAATCGCAAGAAATTTCTAATAATATAAAACTGTAATTAATAAGCTATATTAATTTCTAGAAATTGATATAGCTTTTTTTATTTTAAAATGCACAGAATTTTAAAATAAAAAATTAAGGAATGAAAGAATGAAAAATTAAGGAAGAGGTTTTGCTATGCAAAACCTCCTTTGTTTTAAAGATGGATTTAAAAAATCTGTAAAGATTTTTTATATGCATTCTTTAATTTTTTCATTCTTTCATTCTTTCATTAATAAAATGCAAAGCATTTTATTACATAACCTACTTATTCTAAAATTTACATTATTAAATTATATGTTTTAGGAATAGTATAAAATTTAACGTAAATACTAAGAGGGTAAGGTGGTGATTTTAATGGATAAGAATCCGAATATAAAGTGTACAGTTGAACAATGCAAGTATAATAATACTGCTGAAAAATATTGTACATTATCTGTAATACAAGTTGGAACTCATGAGCAGAATCCAACTCAAGTACAATGTACAGACTGTAATTCTTTTGAATTAAGATAGTAAAGCCTTATAAAGAGAGTATCTGACTAAGAAATTAGTTAGATACCCTCTTTTTAATTTAAATAAACATAAATTAAAATATTTAGTTGCTCCTACTTAAGAGAAATAATTAAGGTAATAGCATAAATAACTAAAAATATCAATCATTACTCTAAAGGGATAATA
>NZ_JAWGSV010000192.1:0-5929 GCF_032552055.1 Clostridium sp.
TTGCGATTGGCAGTTATTCAGAGCACGAGTAGTGCCGCCAGTATCATGCCCTTATAGGGCTTAATCAAGCCACCAGCTAAGCTGGTGGTACATGACTTTATAGGAAACTTTTTCTTACTTAAGACATATAAATAAATCATAAGGAAGAAAGGGGAAGATTAAGGAAGATGATTTTAGGCGTTGATTTAGGTAATTATTACACTAAAAGCAGTAAAGGGATAAGTTTTCTATCCAAAACAACATTACTTAAAAATATTAGCGAAGTAGACTGTATAACTATAGAGAATAAGAAGATTTATTTAGGAGAAGGAGAATTTGATACAGAATATAGAAAGGCCTATAGGAGTAATTTAATTTACTTACTACAAGGAGCAATAGAGAAAAGTACTACAGATAAAAATAATAAGATAGTTGTAGGATTACCATTGAGCCAATATAAAGAAGATAAAGATCATTTAATTAATAGAATAGTTCAAAGTAAATTAGTTATAGATGTAGAAGTAGTTCCAGAAGGAGTTTTAACAGTACCAGGGAATTTCGAAGGAATAATAATAGACATTGGGGGTAGGACAACAGATATATGCTTATTAGAAATAGAAGGTAATAAAAGAAAAATCAAAAGACCAACAAGCTTGCCAATGGGAATTATGAATTTAGAAAGTGATTTTATTAATTATCTAAACACCAGATATGGATTAGACCTAAAGCAAGATGATGCTCAAAGAATAATTAGAAGAGGACTTTTTATATACGGAGAAAGAAAGGAAGTAAGTATGGATATATTTAAAGAATTTGTTGAAAGTATAGTGAGAAAAGTTCAAGTAGATTATTCATTGAAAACTAATAATGTAGTTCTGATAGGTGGAGGGGCTGATAAGTTATACAATGCTTTTAAAAATAGAATCCCACAAGCTTATTTAGTAAGAGATCCATTTATGGCCAATGCTTTAGCATATGAAAGATATGGAAGGGAAGTATTCTCATGAAGAAGATAGGTATAAGTTTTAAGGATAGTGAGTTCGCTTTATATGAATTTCTAAAAAAACAATTATCACCAAGTATTTATATAAAGCAATTAATTAAAGAGCAGATGGAAAAAGAAAATGAAACTAATAAAAGAGATAACAATACTATACAAAATAACTTTGATTTTTAATAAAAAATAAGCCTAAATCTAGGTGAGTAGACTTAGGCTAAGGAACTACTACGCTAACTGCGTTACGCTAGTAGTATATGTGAACTATTATTAAATGTTTACTATATAAGGGAAATCTTAATAATTACTTCATAAATGTATATAATCCAAGTGCTATTCCATAACAGACTGTATAGCCCAAAACAAAAGTGAACATACTGAGACACCTCCGATAATTTTATATTTATATTATTGCCTAAAATAAAATTTGTATTCAGGGGGATTTAAAATGAAAGAAATTATAATGAGTATTCCTCAATTCTTAGCATATGAAAGAGGGGGAAAGTCTTTAAAAGATATAGAAATAGAAAATGGAGTAGAAGGTATAGCAAGGAAAATTATTAATAACGATAGATTAAGGAGAATGACTGTCTTTGTAATAGCAGGACTTAATTATACAAGTACAGTATTAGCGGATGCAAGTGATGCAGGGAATAAAATAAATGAAGCTGGTAGTACTATATTGGGTATAGTGCAGTCAATCGGATATTGGTTATGCATCATAGGCTGCGTAATGGAAATTTTAAAATCACTTATGAATGGGTCTAGTAAAGACGTAGGAAAGATAATTATTAAATATCTGCTTATATTTGGTTCTTTATATTTAATGCCTTGGGCTTTTGATTTGATAAAAGAAATATTTTCTTAGGGGGTATTATTATGCAAGAAACTATAGTTAATGGAATCGTGGAAGGCTTGAAGCAATCAATAGTTAACTTTCTTAAATGGATAGGTCTAGGAATAATAAACGGAAGCTATTGGATTTGCCTTATTGCTTGTCTTATAGCATTACTTCTGTATATAGTAGGGCAAAGGAAGGCTGGTAAGTATGTTAGTATAAGTTTTGTAATCTATTTTATATTACAAGCAGTTAAAGAGTTAATAATATGAAGAGTATAAAGCTATCAGAATATTTCAAGTTAATAAAACCTACCTATATATATCTACAAATAACACCTCATAAGAGCATAAGAAACTATAACAGTGCAAATATATCTAAAGCCATAGCACACACCTACAGAGCCATAAATAGAAGGATATATAAGCAACAAAAGAAATTGTTTTTTGAAACTAGTTATAAAATTAGCTATGTAATAGATATAAAAGATAATAATGCTAAATTTTATTTTATAATTCCAGATGTGTTCAAAAACATCATTATAGAAAAGTGTAAAGAAATATGGTCGAAGGCTACTATGGAAATAGTAGATAAGATAGACGAAATGGAAGAGGATACAGATTTGTATTCTCTTAGTTATAAGAAAGAAGATGCTATGAGTTTTGCAGTAGATAAGAAATCTAATGAGCCTTTAAATTCCATACTAAGTGTAATGGATATAATGAAGGACCAGGATAGAATAAGAGTGATTTATAATTTCCTTCCTATAAGTCAATTTGGGTGGTTAGATAGGTATAATACAACTATAGAAAAAATAAAAGAACATAAGAGTATAGAAAAAAAGCAAATGAGTTTTGATTATATTATGAGAAGTGCAATCATTAATATCTTTAATCTATTTGATTCAATAGTACAAGTTATTAATGATTTTACTGGGGGAGCTCCTGAAAACTCTAAACAAAGTTTATACGCTGCTATACTTGGAATTTTAGAGCAACAACAAAGTTTAAGCAGTAATACTAATAAGAAGAAAGAAGCTACTATATTAAATACTCAAATTGCAGTATTAAGTCAAAGCAAGGATATTACTAGAAAAGAAAATAATGCTTTAAGTGTATGCCAAGCCTATAGAACCTTGGATGAAGATAATGAACTTATATATAAGAAGGAAAAACATAAAATTAATATAGAAGATTATGATTACAAGGTAGATACAAATACAATGTCTACAGATGAATGCTCTAACTTTATTCAAGTACCTGGTAGAATGCTTCTATTACAGCATGGAATTAAGCATATTAATGTAGAAGAAAATAAAGTTCCAGAAGAGTTGCAAAAAGGTTATATGTGTTTAGGGGAGAATAAATATAAAGGCCAAAGTATAAATACTTATTTAGAAGATGAATATAATGTAGGTTCATATCCATTAGAGATAAATGGAAGTCAAGGAGCAGGGAAAAGCACCTATATAGCAAATATGTATAGATTTTCAAGAGTAAGAGGGGAAGGAGGAGTATTAATTGACTATATAAAGAACAATGAGTTAACTGAGGAGGTTCTAAAATATATCCCAAAAGAAAATGTTATATTATTAGATTATTCTAAAGAAAATAGTATGCAAGGATTCGCATTTAATGAAGTTAAAAATATTACGCTATGTTTAAGATATATGTTGATATTTTATTAAATTCTCCTAAATAGGTTATAATATAAATATAATGTAAACGATGGAGGATTATGTGATGTCTGAAGCAAGTTCTGTAATAAAATTTTTATCAACATTAACTAAATCTGAACAGGAACAAGTATATAATTACCTTGAAAAAGAGTTGATTTTGGGCTCTATGACAAATGAAATTCAAGATGAAATAAAAGAAAATAGGTTCTCCTCAGGTAAAGTCTGCCCCTATTGTAAAAAAGATAGGGTGTTGAGAAATGGCAAGTATAATAACAAACAAAGATATATTTGCAAAGATTGTTATAAAACATTTACAGATTTTACATACTCCCCATATTATAATAGCAAAAAAGATTTTACAACATGGCTATCTTACATCAAATGCATGATTGAAGGTTATTCAATTAGAAAATGTGCAGAAATAGTTGAAATCAGCGTACCCACATCATTTTTGTGGAGGCATAAAATTTTAGATGCTGTGAGAACCCATATAGGAATTGGGCATGTATCAGGGGTAGTTGAAGCCGATGAAACATTTTTCAGACTTTCTTACAAAGGGAATCATAGTAAAAGTAGAACTTTTACTATACCTCGTAAACCATACAAACGGGGTCCTAAAAGCAAACCTTCAAGCCAAGAAGAAAAGAAAAAGAGAGGTATCTCTAAAAATCAAGTATCAGTAATGTGTGCTACCGATAGAATGGGAAATGTTATATCAGAATTAGTTTGTAATGGTAGAATGCGTTATGCAGACGTCGAGAGACTTTTCAAAGATAGAATAGGAGATAAATCAACTCTATGTGTAGATTCACACAAAAGTTATATCAAATTTAAAAATAACTTTGATATTGAAATGCAACAAATAGAAACTGGTAAATATAAAAAAGGAATTTATCACATTCAGCATATAAATGCCTACCATAGTAGATTAAAGCAATTTATGGTTGGTTTTCATGGCGTTGCAACCAAATATCTTGCAAACTATATGTATTGGTTTAAATGGATAGAATTATTTAAAAATGAAAAAGATACAATAAGGTGTAAAAGATTATTTGTTCAGTCTCACACCTCTTATTCATATACTCAAATAAAGGATTTTAAAGAAAGAAAAGCAATTTATATATAATTGGTAAATATTGTTTTATGTTTACTCTTATTTGTGTATAATTAAAGAGTGGAGGTGAGTTATAGTGGGCATAATCAATAAAATTTTCGGTGGAATTGATGAGGAAACGGCAGGAAATCTTATATTTACAAATTATATAGTAACTTTTAAGAATGAAACAATTGATGTAAATGATTATCCTGAATTAAAAGCTTTAGGATTAGTAATGCACGGTAAAAGTGGAAAAATACTTCATGCGAACATGAGTATAGAAGAATTAACTAATAAAATATGTCAAATAACTGGTTTAACCAAAGATGACTTTGAAGTTAATCATCCTTTCAAACTTTTGTAGTCTTAAAACTTTACGAGGAAAAAAGCAACAGTTGTTGCTTTTTTTAATAATGAACTAAAAGGACAAATTAAATCGGTCCTTTTTAAATATCTTATTTTCAACACTATTCTTTAACATAGCGAAATATTAAGATGGAGACACCATTACAAAGAGTTAAAAATGCTAATTTACAAGTTATGCAATTTTTAGAACTTGTAAATGCAATAAATGATGAAGGACAACTATTACAAGCTAGAATGAGAAAATATTTAGTGGCAGCAGGAACTATTGCTTTTTGCATAGGGGAAACTTCTTTGAAAAGTATAATTGATTGTTTAGAAGATCACGATATTAGAAATAAATATATAGATAAATTAGATATAGACTTAATTCCATATTTAGAAGATAAAATTAAGATACTTAAGGAGTTAGACGAATGGAGCAAGCCTACTAAAGATAATCCTGATATTTATGTAATAGGAACTAAAGAAGCTAGAATAGAGGGTATATTGGATAGAGTCAGTTTATTAAAAGAGGATATATATTTAGAGTATATGTTTAATAAAGGGGATAGTGATAATATAGATATAGCTAAAGAACTTGAACAAGGAAAGCTAATTATAGTTAAAATGTTACAAGACGAATGGAGCTCACAAGCTAAGGATATTATTACAACCTTCTTTATAAGTAAAATATGGCTGGCAACTGAGATAAGAGGAAAGTGGAACAAACAACCGAAACGGACATATATAACTGTGGACGAAATATTCCAATGTCCTACAGCTATGCAAATGTTAAGCAAAAAGAATATATTACCTCAAACAAGAAAGTTCGGTTGTAAGTTTGTGTTTACAACTCAAGGGTTACAGCAACTTAAAAATTTATTCACAAGCATAGTTGATGCAGGTGGAACTTTTATGTTACTAAAAGGAACTAAAGAAGAAGACTTCAATCTATTAAAATCTAAGTTTGAGAATTATGAATATGATGATCTGTTA
>NZ_JAWGSV010000193.1:0-5907 GCF_032552055.1 Clostridium sp.
ATTCTAGGTTAAAAGTAGTATATAAATGGCTACTTTTTAAAAAATCTTTAAGGGTTATAGGGAATTTGTAATTAATTAGTGATTTAAAGATAATAAAAAACATGTTAAATGGATAAGATTAATAAAGTAAGTCTTGAATAATATACCAAGGTGTTTAATAATTATAAATTAATCAAACTTAAATATTTATTTGAAAATTATACAAAGGGAGTGAGAATGAAATGGGTAGTAAATTTAGCAAAAAATACACTATAAATATATATGACGTTGATTCAAATTATAAATGCAAGTACTCTTCACTAATGAATTATCTATGGGATGTAGTAGTGTCTCAAAGTGACTCATTAGGGGAAACTGATAATGGTCTAGTTAATAATTGTATATGGGTATTATTAAAATATGACTTAGATATTATTGAATATCCTAAATTTCGTGATACTATAACTGTTGAAACTGATATTGTTGGAGTAAAGAAATTATATGGCTATAGAAGTTTTACAATAAAAGATTCAAAAGATAAGATTCTTATATCAGGTCTTTCTACAGCAATTTTAATTGATTTTGAAAAAAGGAAGCCAGTAAAAATTTCTCCTGATCAATATAAGGTTTATAGTATAGAAAAAGAACTAGAAGAAAATATTCCATTGGATGATTTCTTAAATATTAATGAAATTAAATATTCTAAAAATTATCATGTTCGTTATAGTGATGTAGATATTAACAAACATGTTAACAACGTTAAATATATGGAAATTGCCATTGACACCTTACCTAGAGATATTATAAATAATTATGAAGTTTCAAATATAAAAGTCTTATTTAAAAAAGAAGCTACAGATGGAGTCACTTTAGAAGTTAATAGTGATGTAATAATAAGTAGTGAAAATGAGTTAACCACTCTACATACAATTTTTGATTCCAACCATAATAAACCAATTACTAAATTAGAATTTAAGTGGATAAAGTTATAGTCGTTAATTGTATAAAAAAAGATACATAGAAAATCTTACTATGTATCTTTTTTTATATAATTATATTCTTATAGTCATATACCCTGTTAATTAAAGATGTGTTTATATTAAAATTATACTGCCTATTGATAAATAGGCTATTTTATCTCCTTCCTTTAATATCTGATAATAATAAAAGCTCATCGTCTATTCTTACATCTTTATCAATGAATTCTAATATTTTTCTGCATTTTTTATTATCTCTTTATTCTTTATCATTAATCTCTCATAATAAATCTTAATAGTTGCAGCTGTAGGCGAAGCTAAAAGCATTCCTATGGCTCCAAAGAATCCTCCTCCAATTAATACTGCCACTATTATTAATAAAGGTCTAACCCCTACCTTATCACCAATCAGCTTAGGGTCTAAGTACCACCCATCAAATAGTTGAAGTAATAATAAAACTGCAAATACTATTAATCCCTTTGTTGGAGAAACAAATACATTAAATAAGAATCCCACTATTTCTCCTATAAAAGGACCAAAATAAGGAATCATATTAGTTATACCAACTATAATAGCTAGTAAAAATGCATATTCTGATTTAACAACAGTAAGTAAAATCAATGCCATAAATCCTATAATTGTAGAATCTATTGCCTTTATCCCAATATATGCACCTATCATGCTATGATAAATCCTTATTGCCTCTATTACTTTAACTGCTTTCTTTTCTTTAATTATAAGGAAGGTAATTTTCTTACTTTCTCTTATTATTCTATCTTTATCAGTAAGTACGTATATTGATATGAGTAATCCTATAAATATCTTAACAATTTGACTAGATATAGTTACTGCATAGGATATAGCCCCTTCTAATATAGTCACTGATATTGCACCAATTTTAGATATTAAATCATTTATATTATCCATTATTCCAGTTGAAGTAATAATATCTTGGATTTCCCTATTATTTAATAAACTATTCATCCAAGATTGGCACTCTTTTATATAAGAAGGTATGTTACTTGTTAAGTCTATAAGGCTGTTAACCATATTGGGAATAAGGAATATAGCTACAACTACTAAAATAACTATTAAAAGCACATATGCACTTAATATAGCTATACCTTCTTTTGTTTTAAATTTTCTCTTTATAAATTTAACTAGAGGATTTAATATATAAGCTATTATAAAGCCATAAACTACAGGTAATAGCAACAACCATAATTTACTAATTATATTAAAGAAATAATTATAATTTTCTATTAGCTTATACCCTATTAGTGCTATTGAAAGTATTAACAAAACTAATAAAAGTATATCTCTATATTTAAACTTATTAAAAATAATATCTCCCCCTTTTTAATTATTAATATATCATAATTAATAATTTTGACTATATATTATTTGTTAATTTTTTATATATGGCCATTTATTTTTAAAAGAAAATTAAGCTTACAGCTAATGACTTAACTGTAAGCTATTTGGGTATTACATCTTTTCTACTACTTCTATTCCTATTAATGCTAAAGCATTTTCAATTACTTGGCATGTAGCTTTAACTAGGCTTAATCTAGCAGCCTTTAATGATTCATCTTCTAAGTTTAATACTGAGTGAGAGTTATAGAATTTATTAAATAGCTTAGCTACTTCAATAGCATATCTTGTTATTATAGATGGCTCTAACTTTTCAGTTGCTAAGTGTATTTGCTTTGCAAATCCTTCTAATGCTTTAATAAGTTCAAATTCTTCCTTAGTATCTAATTTAGAGTAATCTGCTTCTCCTGAAATCTCTCCAGCCCTAGTTAATATACTGTTTGCTCTTGCATAAGAATATTGAACATAAGGACCTGTTTCACCTTCAAATGAAAGCATTTCCTTCCAATCAAATACTATATCCTTTTCTCTAGAGTTCTTTAAATATGTGAATACAATAGCACCTACACCTATTTTTTTAGCTACTTCTTCCTTATTTTCTAAATTAGGATTCTTCTCATTTATTACTTCTAGAGTTTTATCTACAGATTCCTTAATTAAATCATCTAATAATATAACTTCACCTTTTCTAGTTGAAAGCTTTCTATCAGCAAATTTAACTAAACCAAAACCTACATGTACACAATCATTAGCCCACTCATGTCCAGCAAGCTCTAATACTTTAAATACTTGCTTAAAATGTAATGCTTGAGGAGTTCCTACAACATAAATACTCTTATAGAAATCATAAGTTTTCTTTCTATACATAGCTGCTGCTAAATCTCTAGTTGCATAAATAGAAGCACCATCACCTTTTAACACTATGCAAGGTGGCATATTATATTCATCTAGCATTACTACTTGAGCACCATTACTTTCTACTAAAAGATTTTTTTCTTTTAATTCATTTACTACAACATCCATCTTATCATTGTAGAATGCTTCACCAGCATATGAATCGAACTCTACATTAAATATGTCATATATTCTTGCAAACTCTTTTAAACTTAAATCTCTAAATCTCTTCCATAAAGCCTCAACTTCTTTATCTCCATCTTCTAAAGCCTTAAAGTAAGCTCTTCCTTCATCTTCTAAAGCAGGATCTTTTTCAGCTTCATCATGGAACTTAACATATATTCTTAAAAGTTCATCTATTGCATTTTCTTCTAAGGCTTCTTCATTTCCCCATCTCTTATATGCAGAAATCAGCTTACCAAATTGAGTTCCCCAATCACCTAAGTGATTAATTCCTTCAACCTTATATCCTTCTTTCTTAAATAGCTTGTATAATGAATTACCTATAGCTGTAGTAAATAAATGTCCTACGTGGAAAGGTTTAGCTATATTAGGTGATGAATATTCTACACATATAGTTTTTCCTTCTCCTATATTAGTTGAACCATATTCTTTTCCTTCATTTAATACTTTAGTTATAGTATTTTTAGTAAAGCTTCCCTTATCAACAAAAAAGTTAACATATGGTCCTATATTTACTATCTTTTCAAATCCATCATTATCTATTTTATCCTTTAATTCTTCAGATATCATATTCGGTGCTTTTCTAAAAGCTTTAGCTAATTGGAAACATGGAAATGCATAGTCCCCCATCTCACTCTTTGGTGGTATTTCAATTAACTTTTCTATAGCTTCAACATCCATATCAACATGGTTTTTAATAGCTTCAGCAACTTTCTTTTTATAATCCATTATTTCTCCTCCTTAAATCTTCATATAAATAAAAAACCGCCTCTTAAATAAATAAGAGACGGACAAATCCGCGGTACCACTCTGATTGCATATATAATGCCACTCAATGCTTTAACGCAGCAAACGAACTATCCTACTTAAATTTCAGTAGCTATCTCCGAGGCTCTTTTCCACATACTTTATCTTATAAGGCTTCCACCATCCCCTACTCGCTTAAAGAATCAAATATAGTACTCTTCTCTTCATAGATATTATCATTATTATTCTATTATAATATCAACATTATACATAAACAAAAGATTTATTGTCAACCTAAAATCTCATCTCTTTACTATACTTTGAAAATTAAAATGATATATAGGTTGTAATGAAATTTTCATATTTTATTAAGTTATATCATATGAAATTATTTCAGTTAAGTAATTATACAATCAATCTATATAAAACTTAAGAAATCTATGATTTCAATTAATATAATTTACTTTCAAAACTATTTTTCATTTAAAATAACATAAGACCTCAAAATGTAGATTATTTATTAAAACATCTATATAATAGTTTATATCAAAGTTTTCATAATTTTTACTTAAGGAGTTAATATGGATAGGATTGGGATAGTTGATATAGGTCCAAGTTCCCTTAGACTTATGTTGACTGAGGTTGATGAAAATGGTTATTTCAAAATTATTGATGAACTAAAAACTTCTATTAGATTAGGACATGATCTAGTAAATGAATATTGCATATCTAATGATAACTTTAAAACTATAATCTCTACTTTAAGAGCTTATAAATCATTATGTACAGTTTCAGGTGCTAGTAAAATTTTTGCTGTTGCTACTGAATCCTTAAGAGATGCTAAAAATAAGGATTCATTACTTAACTTAATTAAAGATGAGCTTAATATAGATATAAGAGTATTATCTTGTGAAGAAGAAATAAATTATAATTTTCTTGGAATCAGAAAAAGTATATCTATCACTAATTCACTTATGGTTGAAGTTGCTGGAACTGATACTCATATAGCTTGGATAAAAGGTGATGATATTATTAAAAGTATAACTTTACCTATAGGAAGTGTTAACTTTACTTATCACTTTAATTTACATGATAGAATTCTTTCTCAAGATTTAACTACTGCATCAGAATTTATTAATGAATTGTTAGATGAGCTTCATTGGCTTAAGGATACTAAATTTGATTCAATTATAGGAATTGCTTCAACTATTAGAAACGTTGGAAAAATAGATAGGGTTAGAAAAAGATATCCTTTTGATATTCCTCATAATTATGAACTTTCCGATTTAGATGTCCAAGAAATATTTAATTTATTAAAATGTAAGGACTATAAACAAAGACAAAAGTTAGATGGTATTGAGCCAGAGTTAGCTGATATTATTGTTGGTGGTACTGCAATATTTAAAAAAATTGCTAACCTAGTTCATTGTAGCAAAATAATAATTTCTGGCAGGGGGCTAAGAGAAGGCTTAATGTATGAGTACTTAGAAAAAACTTACACTATTCCTAAAGATATATTAGATTATAGCTTAAACGGAATCTTAAATACCTTAAACGGTAATATAGATCATGCTAAAAATGTTTTTAATATTACATTAAACTTATTTGAAGCCTTAAAACCACTTCATAAATTAGGGGATGAATTTTATAATATTATAAAAACCTCTACTATGCTGCATGATTCTGGAATAAGTATAAACTATTATAACCATCACAAGCATTCCTTTTATATAATTTTAAATTCTTATATAAA
>NZ_JAWGSV010000194.1:0-5898 GCF_032552055.1 Clostridium sp.
GTTTTTACATCAATTCTTAATTTTCCATTTTTCATTCTTCATTAAAATAGGGCGCCTTAAAAGCGCCCTATTTTACTTAAGTGATTTAATTCTCTCTGCTCCACTTACAATGCTAGTAATTCTAACACCGAAGTTTTCATCTACTACAACTACCTCACCATAAGCAATTTTTTTACCATTTACTAAAACTTCAACAGGTTCTTCAGCTAATTTTTCAAGTTCTATTAATGACCCTGTACTTAAGTTTAATATATCTTTAATACTTTTCTTAGTTCTACCAAGTACAACTGATACTTCTAACGGAACATCTAGTATTAAATCTATATTTCTATGGGATTCACCAACTTGTCCTTGACCTAAAGTTTCAAAACTTGCTCCATGAACTTCAACTGGTTTTTGCTGCTGTACTGGTGCAGATTGTTGAATCATTTGCTCTTGTATAGGTCTTGGCTCTTGATAAGCTACATAACTTTGCGCCTGTGTACCTTCAGAGTATTGCTTTGATTCCTCATATGTAGGTTCCTTATAAGTAATATCTAATGCTGCTTCATTAATAGCACTATTTACTACTGTCTCATTTGATTGTTCTTCTTCCCCCATCATTATAGATACTATCTTTTTAGCAGTATCTATAGGTAGAATTTGCATCATATTTGATTGAAGTAATCCCTCAATACTTAAGTCAAAACATACTTCTACAATTGGCTCATCTTCTGGTATAGAGTCACTTATTTCTTCTCCTATATCTCTCCATATCTTTGATTTAGGAGGTGATATATTTACTTCTCTTGCAAACATAGTTGCCATTGAAGTTGCCGCTGAACCTATCATTTGATTCATTGCTTCCTGAACAGCACTTACTTCTAATTCAGATAATTCAGTGCTCGATACCTTTCCATCGCCACCCATCATCAGATTCGCAATTACTGCGGCATCAGTAGTTTGCATAATTAATATATTTCTACCAGTTATTCCTGACACATACTTAACATCTAAAATAATATTTGGATATTGAAAGGCTTCCTTTATATCCTTTAATGTTGTAACACTAACCTTTGGTGTAGTTATATTAACTGGTTTATTAATTAACTGATATAAAGCTGTAGAAGCAGATCCCATTGAAATATTACCTATTTCACCTAGCAAATCTCTTTCTAGCTCTGATATAATTTCTTGCCCATTATACTGATTTGTATCATTAGATGGTTCTGGACTACCATTTAATAAAGAATCTATTTCCTCTTGAGATAAAAATCCATTACTCATTCTCAATCACATCCTTATCTAATATATCTAAAAGTTCGACTCCCATGTTTTTCCCGATAATCCCTGGCTTAGCTATAAAGCACTCTTCTCCTTCAACAAATACTTTTACAGGATCGCTGTATTGAGAATTTAATACTAAAACATCGCCCTTAACTAACTTTAAAAAATTATCAATAGTAATTTCAGTATTCCCGAGCTCTACATGCATTTTAACTTCAACAGGTTCTATTCCTTTTTTAAGCTTTTCTCTTGATTCTTCTTGAAGCCCAGTAATATCGGTCTTAAACCAATATTGTACTACAAGTTTATCCAATATTTTCTCAACGCTTAAATAAGGAATACAAAGATTCATATATGTAGTACTCCTACCTAATTCAACTAAGAAACTAAGCAGTGCAACAGGTTCATTCGGAGCTAGTGTTTGATTTACAGAAGGGTTTGTTTCAAGCCCTTCAAATTCTGGTTTTACATCTAATATTCCATCCCAAGCTAATATCATTGACTTGATCATATCTGATGTAATGTTTGATAATATATTTTTATCTATTTCAGAAAATTCCTTACTAGCTTCTCCCTTTTCCCCTGTCCCCCCTAAAAGTATGTCTAAAATTTGAAATGAAAACTCTGGATTCATCTCAAGCATAATATTTCCTTGAAGAGGCGCCATTCTAAATATAGTTAGTATAGTAGGGTTTGGAATTGAGTGAACAAATTCTTCATAAGTTATTTGCTCAACACTTTGAATTTCTATTTTAACATGTTTTCTAAGTTGCCCAGAAAGATAGTTACTTACTATTCTTGCAAAGGAATCATGAACCATTTCTAAAGTTCTTATATGATCTTTAGAAAACTTTTGAGGGCTTCTAAAATCATACTTCTTTACCTTATGTTTTTCTTCCTTTTCTTTTAACTGCTCTGGTTCAACATCACCTGTAGATAAGGCAGAAAGGAGAGCATCTATCTCACTTTGACTTAAAACCTCTGCCATTAATATCCCTCATTTCTATTGATTAAGTAGCTTTTCTATTTCTATTACTGTTAAAAGTTTATCTTCTAAATCAATTATTCCTTTAATATAGCCTGCCGTATTATGAGTTTCTAACTTTTGAAGTTTATTTTCTTCAATATCTATTACTTCCTCTACTTCATCTACAGTAATACCTATTTCTTCGTCATCAACTTTAAGTATTATAATATTACTTTGTTCCTTATTAGATTCCATATTAAGTAATAAGTTAATATCTACTAGAGATTTTATACTTCCTCTTAAATTTATTAATCCCTTAATATAATAAGGAGCTTTTGGAACCTTAGTTATTGCCATCATATCATTAATACTCAATATTTTATCTGTCTCAACTGCGAAATGCTCTTCTCCTAGTTTAAATATTACAAATTGCATTTACTTAGCCTCCCATTTTTTATTAGCCAACAACCTTCCTTATAGCTTCAAGTACTCTATCTGCTTGGAAAGGCTTTACTATAAAGTCCTTTGCACCAGATTTAATTGCATCCATAACCATTGATTGTTGTCCCATTGCAGAGCACATAATTACCTTAGCTGATGGATCAAATGCTCTTATTTCTTTAACAGCCTCTATTCCATCCATATCAGGCATAGTTATATCCATAGTAACCACATCTGGTCTTTCTTTTTTATAAAGATTTACTGCTTCTATACCATTACTTGCTTCACCTATTACTTCGAAACCATTTTTTTGTAATATATCCTTAATCATCATTCTCATAAAAGCTGCATCATCAACTATTAATACTTTTGTCATTTTAAACCCTCCAATTAATTTATTCCTAACGATTCTAATATTTTTTCTAAGGACTCTGGAGAAGGCACAAAGTAGAAATGCCCTTCTAATTTATCTTCTGCTTCTCCCATAAAAAGAATTTCTATATCTAAAACATAATCTTGATATTGCCCTGTATCTATAAAAGCTGAAATTAATATTGCACTTAACATATCATTAGCAACAGCAGGTACTGAAGCTGTAGCTTTTAGACCAGTAAAACCTGAAATTGCATTCATAAAGGATGAAGAAATGATATTTCCTATTTCTCCAATAACTGAACTCCCCATTTCAGATAATGAATTTTCTTCGCTTAAAGTCATCTTAGATATTATATTAAATGCTGTTTCTTCTTCAAATACATATAGAATACTTCCTTCTATATCATCAAGCACCTTAACTAATACTGCTACTACAGCATTTTCTTTATAACTATTAAATAACTCATCAAAAGCTATTAAGTTTAAGTTAGGTACTGTCATATCTATTTTTGTTCCTAGTAGTACTGATAAAGAAGTGGCTGAATTTCCTGCACCGATATTAGATACCTCTTTAAGTGCATCTAATTGTAATGAAGTTAAATTTTTATACTCCATAATTAGCCTCCCCTTTATATTAAAGCAGCCACATCAAGAATTAAGGTTACTAAACCATTTCCTAAAATTGTTGCTCCAATATATTCTTTTAATGATTTTAAAGTTTTTCCTAAAGGTTTAATTACTATTTCTTGTTGCCCAAATAATGAATCAACTAACAATCCAACTGCTTTTTCGCCTATTTTAACTATTATAACGTATTTCTTTTTACTATCCTTATTTTCTATTCCAAGTCTTTCATTTAACCTAATTAAAGGGATTATATTTTCTCTATAAATTATTACTTCTTCTCCATTTGTCTTTTTTAGATTTTCTTCTTTATAGTCAATAACTCTATCTATAAATCCTAAAGAAATGGCTAAAGTTTCTTCCCCTACTTTAACTAGTAAAGCTTGTATTATTTGTAATGTTAAAGGTAATTTTATAATAAAACTTGAGCCTTTTCCTTCTTCACTAACTACATCTACAGTTCCACCAAGTGATGAGATTTTAGTTTTAACTACATCCATCCCAACGCCTCTACCAGAAATATCTGTAACTACTTTATTAGTACTAAATCCTTGAGCAAAAATTAAGTTTTTAATATCGCTATCACTTAATCCTTCTGTAACTATTCCAACACTTTCCGCTTTTTCTTTTACTCTTTCAACATTTATTCCAGCACCATCATCAACAACTTTTATAAGTGCTTTAGTTCCTTCTTGATAAGCTATTAACTTAATTGTTCCAACTGGATTTTTCCCACTAGCTATTCTTTCTTCTTTACTTTCAATACCATGGTCTGCTGCATTTCTAAGTAAATGTATTAAAGGCTCGCCTATTTCATCTATTACAGTTCTATCTAGCTCAGTTTCAGCACCTTCAATTTCAAAGTTAATTTCCTTATTTAAGTCTACAGATAAATCCCTAATCATTCTTGGGAATCTATTAAAGACTACATCTAAAGGCAACATTCTAATCTTCATAACTAAGTCTTGAAGATCAGAAGTAGTTCTTTCAACTTGTTCTAATGTTTCAGCTAGTTCTTGTGATTTATCATTTATAACAATTTGTTCAAGTCTAGTTCTATAAATAACTAATTCTGAAACCATATTCATAAGCTTGTCTATTCTTTGAAGATCAACTCTTACTGATTGATGGGCTCTTTTATTATTACTTAATTCCTTTTTCTTTTCCTGAGTTTCAACCTTTTTAGGTTTTATTTCTGCTGGTTTTACTATTTCCTCATTATCAGAAATAACTTCTACTGCAGCTTCATCATAAAAATTACTTGCTTCAAGATAAGATACATTCACTTTATCAACTTCAGAAATATTTATTGTTAATTCTTCGATTTCTTCCTTTGACTTTTTAGTTAATAATAAGAAATCTAGCTCATTATCAAACTGCTCATTTTCAATATCTTCAGTTGAAGGCAATGATTTTATTATTTCACCTTGTGTCTCAAGTTCTTGAACTATAAGGAAGGCTCTAGCTGATTTTAATAAAGTATCTTCTCTTAAAGTTATTTCTACATTAATACAATTATATTCATTTTCAATAGCTTGCTTAATTACAGAAATGTCATATTCATTTATTAATGCATTTATTTTATTGGGCTCACTATTTATATTAACGTAATTCTCAACATTTTCTTTAGGTTTTATTTCTTCTTCAATAGAAGTGCTAGCTAAATTTGAAATTTTTTCAAGATCCTCAATTATTCCTTTATATTCAACCTCTTCACCATTCCCTGATTCAATATTGCTGACCATCTTTTCTAATGTATCTAGACAATCAAAAAGTACAGTAACAACCTCGCTAGTAACCTTTAAACTTCCATCTCTAAATTCAGATAATACATCTTCCATTTTATGTGTTAACTCGGAGATATTATTGAATCCCATAGTAGCTGACATCCCTTTAATGGTATGAGCAACTCTAAAAATTTGATTTAACTTTTCTATGTTATTTGGTTCTTGTTCTAAATCTAGCAATGCCTCATTCAATGTTTGTAAATTATCCATTGATTCTTCTAAGAACATTCCCATATATTGAGATGTATCCATTTTCTTCACCCCTTTATATCTTTTTATAAATAAAAGTAGATACTTTTTCTAATCCAAAATCCTTGTAATTATAAATACTTTCAGTTGCTCCCACAAAAAGCATTCCACCTTTTTTTAATGCCCCAGAAAACTTCTGAAAGATTTCATCTTTAATTTCTTTCTTAAAATATATTACAACATTTCTAC
>NZ_JAWGSV010000195.1:0-5881 GCF_032552055.1 Clostridium sp.
TGTCAGTCGTTGCAATTATATCATAGGAGTTTTTTCTGTTCAGAGCTTAAGCCATTTTATCCACTGGCATAGCCAGTGGTTTTCAATACAATAAAAAGTAGGCAATAGCTTTTGGGCTATTCCCTACTTCAAACAGAAAATAAAATTAATACAAAAAAAGAAAAGTATTAAAAATTATCTTTGAGTTATTTCTATTAGATTAAAATTAAAGAACATATATAATCAAATTCTAATATTTCACTTTCATACATATCTAATAAAAATTCTATTACTGCCTCAGAATTATTTCCTATAATCCTTGAAAAAATTACAATATAATCTTTTACATCTTGGATACTAATTTCTTTTTTTATATTTATATAATATCTTAAAAATACTGCATGTCTTATTAATAGGTATTCCAATATAATCATTTCAAAAGAAATAATCATCTCTTCTAAATCATCGCTAACACAATTACTTAAAACTTTTGATACGATACAGTTTTCAATTAAATTATCATATTCTTTAAATAAATCCCAAAAGCCTCCCCACGCCTTAAAAAGCTTTTCTATATTAATTTCTTCAGCAAATTTATAAATCTCCTTTAAAGCTTCTTCAAAAATAGGGACATTTCTATAGTTTTCTATCATATCTATAAATAATGAATCTATTTCTTTTAAATATTGTCTAGTATCTATATTTTCATAGTCTTTGTATTTATTTAATTCTTCTTTTATATAATTTTTAGATTTATAATTATCTAAAAACTCTATTAAGCTATCATAATTTAAATCATCACTATCAAGCATATTCAAAAGCATATCATAAGAAAAAATAAGTTTATTTTCTATACTTATATCTTCTTTTTGAAGTATATTAACTAAACTCTCCCTTATTTTTAGACATCCTAAATCTTCAATATAAGAAAGAGAGTCATTAGAATCTATATAATTCTTTTCTTTCATGTCACTAATTATGTTAACTACCTCAGGGCAAGAACAAGATAAAGTAACCTCTCTTACATCCTCAAAATCATTTTCTATTCTAGGGAAGCTCTTACAAGTTAACGATAAATATTCATCACCATGATCTATAACTATATTACATAATCCTTCATTACTTAAGAAAGGACACTCTCCCTTTGTTTCTTTCTGAAGTAAATATGTATTTTCTCCATGAATTTTTATAAACCTTACATTATCTAAAAGATAATTAAGATTATCTTTCTCTCTCCACTTATTGTAAGTTTTATTATCTACATTAATATCCCAACCTGTACAACAAGTGAACTTGCATTTATCTGCTGTACACTTAAATTTATCATATACTTTTATCTTTAAGATATTTTCTATTTTGTTCATATAATAACTCCAACTTCAAATTTAGACTTTATGGATTTAATTTTTCTATTTCTTCTTTAGTTAATTCTCTCCACTTTCCTGGTTCTATTCCCTTAGAAAGTATGCTTACTATCCTTATTCGTTCTAATTTAATAACATTATATCCTAAAGTTTTGCACATTCTTCTTATTTGCCTGTTTAACCCTTGAGTTAAAATTATCTTAAATGTATTATTATCTACTCTTTCTAATTTGCAAGGTCTTGTAACAGTCCCTAGTATATTAACACCCTTTGACATCTTATAAATAAACTCATCATCAAAGTCTTTATCTAAAGTTACTATATACTCCTTTTCATGATAACTTTCTGAAGATAATATTTTATTTGCAAGGTCTCCATCATTAGTCATTAGTATAAGCCCCTCTGAATCTTTATCTAATCGTCCAACTGGAAATACATATTCCTCATAGTTTAAAAAATCAATTATATTATCTTTTATTTCTCTTGATGAAGTGCAAACTATCCCTTTAGGTTTATTTAAGGCTATATATACCCTTTCCTTTTGTTTAACTTTTTCTCCATCTAATAATATATCATCACTTTCTTCAACCCACTGTCCTTGCTCACAGAGTTTTCCATTAACCATTATTCTTTTATCTTCAATTAATCTACTTACTTCTTTTCTTGAGCAATATCCATAGTTGCTTAATAGTTTATTTATTCTCAAAACATATATCCTTCCTATTTGCGAAAATTATCTTATCTACACTTTTCTTTATATTACATGATTTATTTTAATTTAAGTTAAGATAGTCAATCTTAATATAAAAATTACCTAATCATAATACCATATTTCAAAATATATAAGAATTATTCACTCTTCTAATATCTCAGTAAATTTTATAGAAGCGATTTAAAAGTAGCTACTTAATTAGCAGGTGAAAATATGCTAATGGTAGCTACTTTTTTCTTATTACTTTATTATAACAGTGTTTTAGCAAATTCCATGTTATCAAATTCATTTTCTTTTATATATTCTAATGAATCAATTAAATAACTTTTGTGATGTTCTATAGTTTTAGAGAAAACTTGGATGAATTCAACTATGCTTTCTTTAGATTCCTCTTTATTATGTAGATATTTCCCAACAAGATAAAATCTAATAAATGAATATCTTGTTAAAAGCATAATATATCCATCAAATATTGATTCAGATTCAGTAAATGGGAAAACATTATTGTATATGAAATTCACTAAGTAATTTTCAAAAATATAGCTATTGCTATTTATGAAATTCTCATTATAATCTTCAAATGCCTTTATGTATAATCTTGAATCTTTACTTATTTCAACATTTTTATCAAAATTGAATCCAGCTATAATTTGCTTTGTATATTGTTTAAAAGTAAGGCTGTCTACCTTTTTAGATACATTTAAAAGCTCCAACATTTTTTTGAAAAAATCAATTTGAATAAGATAATTTAATTGATTTTTTTCATAACAATCATTAACTAGATTTATATCATATTTTTTAATAAATTTAGGTACATTGCTAAAATTATCGTTGATTTCGTCCTCTAATTTATTTATAAAATCACCTAATATATAAAGCCTTTCACTTAAATTTAATTTTCTATTTTGTATTATTTTAATGCTAAGTGCTCTAATTTCTTTAAAGTACTTTATTGGTGAATTATTATATTTTTTAGATTTAGTATCAATCTCACTTGATATTATATGTTTTCCTAAACTTTCTTCACTTTCTTTAAACTTAATTCCCTCTTCCTTTAATAAAAGAATTCTTGCAGCTTCATGGCAGGCTACATCAAGGGACATTTCATAATAACCATCTATTTTATTAATTATTCTAGGAAAAGATGTACAAACATTTGAAAGATATTCTTCTCCAAGCTTAGAATAAATAATACAATAATTTTCTTCATCCAAAAAAGGGCACCTTTTATCCCCCTTTAATTTTACTTTTCCATAATCTACATCATAGCTTGTACAATAATCATTATTATGAACGTTTTTTTGAAACATTCTTTTCATTTCTTTGTCTTGAACTTTATAATATTGTCTAAAGGTAGTCCTATCTATATCTATATCCCAACCAATACAACAGCTATCTTTGCAGTTTCCACCAATACATTTAAATTCTTTAAAATATTCTGGGTATCTCATTTTTACATTTTGTCCCATAGTATAACTTCCCTTTCAAATACATTACTTAAACTTTCTTATTACAAATTTATTTTACTACAGTATTTTAACTTTGTCAGATATACCTTACCTTCTAGGTATTATAAATAAAATACAAGAATTTTTTATATTTATAATCCTTATTGTAGTACTGCTTCTTCAAGTACAAGTGCTAATCCATCAAGTACCTCAAGCACATCAACCCATTCTATGGATTCTAACTCGAAAAATAACTATAATAAAATAAAGGAATTAGAAAAGGATTAAAAATATATAAAATTTATAGTTAAAAGCTGTATTAAACCTCTATTTGAGCATACTATCTTTAAAAGAGGTGTAGAATTTGAAGTATATTATATTTGATTTAGAATTTAATCAAAGTTCTAATAAAGAAGATAGGGTTCACCAATTACCTTTTGAAATAATACAAATTGGAGCTTTAAAACTTGATGAAGACTTTAAAACTATTTCAACTTTTAATGAATTAGTAAAACCTTCTGTTTATAAAACTGTTCTTTCATACATTCAAGATTTAACAAAAATTACTGACGAAATAGTTTCTACTGCTAAAAATTTTATAGATATTTATTATGACTTTATAAACTTTATTGGACAAGAAGATGCTATATTTATTATTTGGGGAATTGTAGACTTAAGAGAATTACATAAAAACATTATTTACTTCAATCTTTCTACTGAAAATCTCCCTAAACTTTTTATAGATATTCAAGAGTATACTAGCAAATATTTTAAAGTTCCTGGTGGAAAAAGGATTGGATTAAGAAATGCATTAGATTTTTTAAGTATAGATATAAGTTCTGAATTTCATAATGCTTTTAATGATGCTTATTATACGGCTGAAATATTTAAAAAATTATATAATGATTTAATAAAACCAAAAATTTATATAAATACACCTATTAGAATAAAGGCTGAGCCTAAGAAAATAGTTAATTATGACGGCTTGATTCTTCAAATTGAAAAAATGTATAATAAAAAATTAACCTCTGAAGAAATAGGCATGATAAAATTAGCTTACAATATGGGTAAAACTAATCAATTTCTTGTATCTATAGAGAAAAGAAAGTAACTTAAAACTGAACCTCTTAATATTTAAACCATTTTATTAACAAGTGATATACTTAATATGTAAGAAAATTTTGCAGAATAATATAAAGGAGAGGAATCCTCAGTCTTTGCTATACTCCTTCTCCTTAACTTCTCTTCTATTAATTTATTCTTCTTTAGCACTTTTAAAAAATGATAAAATTAATCCCATTACTAAAATACTCATAGATAATATTATAAAATTATTGTTTTGATTAATAGGGCATACCTATCCACCATTTATATTTGCTAGATATAAATTCTTCATATTTCTTTGTTCTTACCTATACTAAATTGTTTAGGTCCTTAAAATTACCATTATTAAGTAACACTACTCAGGGTTGCTAATATACTACTATTGATGAAGCTTATAACAGTATCAATATAAAGGAGTATCTTATGTATACTAACCAATATTTCTTTTGTCCCTATCCAATGAATCAAGATGCTTATCTCTCCTTCAATTCATCAAGGAAAAACATAACACAAAAATTTGCATCCTTTAGTGGCACAGTTACAATGATTGAAGATTTTTACACCGGTCAAAATGATTCATCAATAGGCTGCTATAAAATGATGTCGCTAGAAAACGTGGACATGGGTATTGTAAATTTTATAATTTCTCCGGAAACTTACTTTGTAAATCATTCAGTGATTGAGTTAGGCGACAAGGTAACCGGATTTTACGATGCAAATGCACCTACCCCCCTTATTTACCCTCCACAATATCGAGCAATTGTTATGTCTAAAAACACAGAATCTGAAAATGTTACTGTAGACTATTTTAATAGTGAACTTATAAGCAGCGATGGAAATTTAAAACTAAACATTGCACCATCTACAGAGGTAATTCTAACAAATGATCAGATTTTTAATAGATACCCTGGAAATAGAAACCTAATTGTTGTTTATGGTTCTACAACATTTAGCATTCCTGCCCAAACTACTCCATATAAAATCATTGTTCTTTGTTAAATCAAAATATGTTTATTAGTTCATACAATTAACTTATATTCTAGACTTTCTAATAATAAAACTGCTCTTTGTGGTACGGTTCATTATTCTCTATTCTAAAATAATAACCCAGGACAAACTATTTCTGTATCGTCCTGGGTTTAATAGTATAGTACCTGCGTAACTACTAGTACCCTCCACTATCATTTTTATTAACTCTTAACTATAGTAACATTTTTTCTATTTTATTTTTCTAATTTATATAGTTTTCAATTAATAATCTACATCTATAGTTT
>NZ_JAWGSV010000196.1:0-5842 GCF_032552055.1 Clostridium sp.
ATACCTAAATCAAAATTATAATTTAGTAATTTGATATGAGTAATAAGGAATTAAAAAGCATAAGTAAATACTGAAATAATTCATTTTATATTATATTTACCGAATAGTATTTCAAAGAGTATATTATTTGTATTTAAAATACTATTTTTATTCTAATTATATTTTAATAAAATACTATAGGTAATAGAATACTAGCTATGAATTTACTAACTCTCCTCCATTGATATGGATGGTTTCTCCTGTAATAAAGCTAGCTCCTTCACTAGCTAAGAAAACATAAGCATCAGCTATTTCTATTGGTTGAGCTGCTCTTTTCATAGGATTATCTTGACCAAACATAGAAACTTGAAACTCATCGAAAGATGATGGTATAAGAGGAGTCCAAACTGGTCCTGGTGCTACTGAATTTACTCTAATTCCTTTATTAATTAAGTTCAAAGCTAGTGAACGAGTAAATGATGTTAGCGCGCCTTTAGTCATAGAATAATCTATTAATTTCTCATTTCCTTTATATGCTGTTATAGAAGTTGTGTTAATTATACAATCTCCATAAGATAAATGCTTAAGTGCTTCTTTTGTAATATAAAAGGCGCCAAAAACATTAGTTTTAAAAGTTTTTTGAAATTGTTCAGTAGTTATATCCATTAAATCATTACATACATGTTGCTCTGCTGAATTGTTAACTATAATATTAATTTTATTAAATTTATTCTTAACATTATTAATTGCAGATATAGAAAATTGTTCATCACCAATATCTCCATTTATTAAAATACACTCTGATCCCAACAATTCAACTTCTTTTTTTGTTATCTCAGCATCTTTATGTTCATTTAAATAAATAATAGCAATTTTTGCCCCCTCTTTTGCATAGGCAATTGCAACAGCCCTTCCTATTCCACTATCTCCTCCAGTAATTACAGCAACCTTATCTTTAAGTTTACCTTGATTTAATGAAGTATTACTTTTATAAATTGGTTTAGGATTCATATCTTCTTCAATTCCAGGTTGTACAGTTTGCTTTTGAGGTGGAAACTTATTAGGAAAATAATTATTCATCTTTATCCCCCTTAAAATTATATTCATCACTTAATCTATTTTCTTTTACACTTTCTAAATAGTTTGTTTTATTTACTATATTACTTTCAAACTTTTCAACTGCTAATTTAGTAAAATTCCCAATATTATTACTCTCAATTAATGATTTATCCATATTTATCTCTCCTTTATATCTCGTATATTTTCTTTACTACATTCTTATTGTTGTATTATTTAAAAAAAATATACTTTATTAACTATTTATAATTTTTCTTTTAATAATTTTAGTCAATAAAAAAACACCTTCTAAACAATTGGAGTAAATCCAACTAATAGAAAGTGTTAATACAAAGTAGAAAACCAATAACTCGAAAGTCAGTTGGAAGACTATTGCTTTTGATATTGCAATTTAGAAATAAATTTCTTCTTTTATTTTTCGAAAAAAAGGTTATACAAACATAACCTTCAAATCCTAATATATTGTTTCTTCTAAATCATCATAACTTAGTTCTAGCATATATGTAACTTATACATTTGTCTTTTTAATCTCTCCTGCAGCTATTGCAGTAAGCCTCTTTCTACTATCCTATCATTAATAATTCCAGTTGACAGTAAAAAGTTCTTATTGTTGCTAACGTTAAAAATTTCAAAGGTGTGCATATCATCTTCACCTTCTTCAACCAACAATATATTTACTGCTTTATTAGGTAAATCAACTATATCATTAATAGCATAAATAAATTCATTTTCTACTAACTCTTCTATCTTCATATTTCACTTACTTTCAAATAATACCTTGAAATCTAAGCTTCCAGTTGTAAAAGATGTATTAGGAGCTAATATAAATCATCATCAAGTTTAAGTATTCCATATTGCTCATAAGACTTATCTTCAATTTCTTTTCTTGCTTTAGCTTTATAATTTTTAAAATTTATTATTTTATTCATATGTTATTTATATCTATTTATTTCTCTTAATATTGGTATTAAGTTATTTCTTCTAATACTTAATCCATTTGCTTTTAATAAGCTTTCAGCTTCTATTATTGTCATTTTTTTATTTTGAGATTTTAGTAACTCATAAACTCCTGACACTTTTAATAGACTAGGAGTGAGTTTAATCCCTAAGTAATCAGAAAGCATAGTCATTCTCTTTTTAATACCACCAGCACTTAATGGAGATAGTCCATTATTATTAGCTTTAGTTGGCTTACCCTTGATTATGTATTTACTATTTGGATTTAAAGAATAATCTTCATTAGTTCTACCTTGGCTACCTAATTTGATATATATTTTTTGGTTGATGGCTTCTTCTGAAATGTTCATTAATAGTTCATCCATTATAACTTCTCTACCATCAGGTAGATTTATTTTTTTGTTTTCAAAATCTATAGAATCAACTTCTAAATTTAACAGTTGCTCTTTATAACCAACTTCTCCATTTAACCCATAGAAGAAACCAGCTAGTATAAACTTATCAATTCCATTTTCTAATCTATCAACTATTTGTTTCAATTCTTTTCTATCTATCATTCTTTTAACTCCTATTTATATTATCTTAATTATATTTCCATATACTTTTACTTAATCCAATATTACTATAGTTAACCAATAATAGCGCATAACTTATTTTTCATTTTGAACTTTACTAATAACAAAAAAGCCAGATTATTTCCAACTTCTTAAATTAAAATTAATATTTCATTTATTAAAAAGAAACTGAAATAAATCCACCTTCAAAGAACCTATGCTCTAATATCTATAATTGTTATTTTTCAATCTATTATTTAATTTTTTTCTTTTCAAGCTCAAAATCTCTCTTTAAGCTTCTCATAAATTCAACAATATTATCTTTTAACATAACCTTACATTCATCATCACTATTAATCATGTCAGCTAACTCATTTGGAAATATTATTATTATTATTATTATTAATCTGCGATTTTTCTTATCTTCTTTACCTTCTTCTACCCTCTCAATTTTACTGTTAGTATTTAATATCTCTAATTGTTCCCTTGTTAATCTCTTATCTAAAAATTCTTCTAAATTCATGAAACTTTGATAAATCTAATACTTTAATTAGTTTTTTATATTCTTCATCTGTTAACTGTTCCTTTGGTCGTATTGTTACTTTTAAAGATTTTATATAGTTAATATTAGTCTTTTTTACTAAATTGTTTTTTTCTGCTATGTAAAAAAAGCTTAATATTTCTTAGATATCCATTGATAGTAACATCTGATATTTCCTTTCCTACATCATATCTTTTATCTAAGTTTGCTTTTTCTTTTCCAACTCTACTAGATGCAAAACTATACTTTCCTCTATCTTTTGTAAAAGCTAGATAATCCTCTACTATCTTTTTATTAACTTTCTCTATATCTGTTATTTCTAATTCTTCTTCAAGATATTTTGCAAAAAGCATCAATGTTTAATAATATGATTTTATAGTCTTTAATATTAAACTTTTATAACTGCAATACTCTAAATATTATACAATTATCCTGTTAATAGTTTTTGTTTTAATAATTTTAGGCATAAAAAATCACTCCTAATCATAAATTGCTAACCTATGAATTAGAAGTGATATATGTTGTATATTTATTGGCTTGAAAACTCCATTTTTATACCCTTCTCACTTATTTTGGTTGGTATAGGATTTTTCAACTTTGGCTCTATTCCTAGCTTTTAAACGTTTTAACTTACTTTGTTCTTAAGTCTTAGCTTATCTGCAATGATTGCTATAAATTCACTATTTGTAGGCTTACCTTTTTCATTATGAATGGTATATCCAAATAATCTATTTATTGCATCAACTTGTCCTCTACCCCAAGCTACTTCAATAGCATGTCTTATTGCTCTTTCTACTCTTGAAGCTGTTGTATTATACTTTTTAGCAATTGATGGATATAATTCTTTTGTAACTGCTGATAATAATTCCATATCCTTAACTACCATAGTTATCGCTTCTCTTAAATACATATAACCTTTAATATGTGCTGGAACACCTATTTCATGAATTATATTAGTTATTTCTGTTTCTAAATCTATTGGGCCTTTTGATTGTTGTTTAACTTCTGTTTCAGCTACTATTGTTGGTTGTTTTCTAATAGAGTCTGAAGATGATCCGTTAAACATTTCTCTGATTCTTTTTGTAAATACATCCATATCAAATGGCTTAACTACGTAATAATCAGCTCCCAATGTAATAGCTCTTTGTGTAATTTTATCTTGACCTACTGCTGATAATACTATTATTCTCGGCATTTTTTCAATTTCCATTGAGTTTAGCTTTTCTAAAACTCCTAAACCATCTAAGTGTGGCATAATAATATCTAAAACAACTAAATCTGGTTGTTTCTCCTCTATTAACTCTAAGGCTTCCCTTCCATCCTTAGCCACTGCAGTGACTATAATATCACGTTGATTTAATAGGTAATCATTTAATATGCTGCAAAATTCTTTATTATCATCAGCTATTAAAACAGAAATTTTTGAATCATTCATACTTTTCTCCCCCATCTTCCCATAATACATCATTTAATATTTTGTGTTTTAAAATTTTATCCTTACAAATCATCTATATGTGTTATTTATAGACATTGCATTTAATACCTATGACCTTATAATCAATTTAATATCATTATATCACAAATTATTTGAAAGAAAATAGCTTTTTTACATTTTTTTGAAAATTTTATTAATATAGTTTTCTCTATTTCATTTTCCTTTAATTAATTATGCCAGCATCTTTCAGCATCCACTCTATATATATTCCGTATCCTACATCTGGCTTATTAATTAACACGTGTGTTACTGCACCAATTAGCATATCATCTTGAATTATTGGACTTCCACTCATTCCTTGAACTATTCCTCCAGTCTTTTCCAATAATTCTTCATCAATAACTTTAATTATCATACTCTTTGGTCCTGGTTTATCTTGAGGCAATAACTTAATTATTTCTATATCATATAGTTTTGGTCCATCTTCATCAATAGTAGTTATTATTTTAGCTGGCCCTTCTTTTATCTCATTTCTAAAAGCTACCTTCAATGGTTTGTTGAAAATTGTATTTATAAGTTTATCATTTCCTTCACCAAATATACCAGTTTCAGTATTCTTTTCTATCTTACCTAAGCTCTCTTTCTCATTTACAAATAATCCTTTTAATTCTCCTGGAGAACCTTTTTCTCCTTTTCTTACACTAATTACTGATGAGTTTAAAAGATTTCCTTCACTTATAGTAAAAGGTTTATCCGTATCTCCATCAGTAATCGGATGTCCTAAGGCCCCAAATCGCTTGGTATTTTTATCAAAGAAAGTTAAAGTCCCAATTCCAGCAGTGGAGTCTCTTACCCAAAGTCCTAATTTATATTCATCATCTTCCTTTAACAAATTAATATCTTTACTTTGTGTTATACCATTTCTTATATATTCTACTTCTATTTTATCATTATCTACTTTCTTGATCTTACTTGATAAATCTTTAGAATTCTCTATCTCCTTACCATTTATTTTTATTAATATATCTCCAAGCTCTATTCCAGAAGTCTTAGCTGGACTTTCTACTCTTGTATCATCCTTTTCTATATCTGAATGTCCAACTACTAAAACACCTTTAGTATTTATTTTTATACCAATGTTTAAACCTCCTGGATAAACTTCTAAATCCTTAACTTTGGACACAGCAATAGATTTAATTGGTATTAACCCTAATAGTTTTAATTCTAGCTCATCTTTATTAGAACTGCTATCTTTTATAAAAAAGCTATTAGATACTTTAATTGTAGAGTCATAATTAC
>NZ_JAWGSV010000197.1:0-5757 GCF_032552055.1 Clostridium sp.
TATTAAAATAACATTCTTTTGTCTTTAATTTATCTTAATTATATAAAAAAATCTATAATAACAATTAAATTATATCATATTCATAGATTATTTCTATAAATAAATCTAATAATATATATTAGATTTATCAAAAATAATATATTACAATCTATATTGTAAATTAAATAACAATCTTATATTTAAAAACGTTAAAATTTTATCAAAGGAGTATTAAAAATGCAAAATACACTTACTAAAAATAAGTATATGCCTACAGCATTATCTATGTATATTAACTACTTTTTACATGGTATGGGCTGTATAATATTAGCACAAAACATCGATTTTTTAATTGAACAATTAAACACTAATAAAGCTGGTGTAGCTTATATCATCTCGGCTCTTGGATTAGGTAGACTGATTGTATTATTTATATCAGGAGTCTTATCTGATAAATATGGTAGGAAACCATTTATTCTTTTAGGAATGATAACTTATGTTATATTTATGGGTGGTATTTTAGTTAGTACTAATGTAACAATGGCATTCTTTTTTGCACTACTTGCTGGTATGGCTAACTCATTTATGGATTCTGGTACTTATCCTGCATTAACAGAGTGCTTCCCTAACGCACCAGGAAGTGCTAACGTTGCTATTAAAGCCTTTATATCTGCTGGTCAATTCTTATTACCATGGATAATAAGCTTCCTAATTAGCAATAATCTTTACTATGGATGGTCATTTATATTATGTATAATCATATTTGTAATAAACGGATTATTTATATTAAAGCTTCCTTTCCCATCCTTTAAAACTAATGAAGATAAAAAAGAAAATCTTTCAGAAGAAAAAATTGAAAATAAAGTTAAAGCTAACTTCTGGATCGAAGGTATATGTTTGATATTAATAGGATTCACGGCTACTGCGACATTCCAAATAATCGCAAATTGGTTACCATCATTTGCAAGAGAAGTTGCTGGCGTTGAGCAAACAATATCACTTAAACTTATAAGTATTTACAGTACTGGTTCAATAGTATCAGTATTTGTTACTTCAATACTAGTTGCTAAATGGATTAAACAAGTTAGATTTACATTTGTTTACCCATTAATATCATTAATAATGTTAATAATCCTTTGGATTTTCCCAAGCACTTTAACTTGCATAGTTGCTGCATTCGTGATAGGATTCTCAGCTGCAGGTGGAGTTTTACAGCTAGCTTTAACATCAATGTCAGAGTTATTCCCAACAAGCAAGGGTAAGATTACTGGTATAGTATTTACAGCTTCAAGTATATCTTCTACAGTTGTTCCAAGTATCACAGGTATATTAGCAGACATAAACTTAAGCCATGTAATACTATTTGATATTGCAGTAACTGCTTTAGGAGTTGTATTAGCACTTATTGTTAACATAAGATACAACATAGTAAAAAAATGAATTAAAAGCTTCTTAAACCAATATAAAAGGCTATGCACGATAATGCATAGCCTTTTATTTTAATAATATTCCTTAGAACAGCACTACTATTCTTTATGAATATGTGCATTATGCTTTGTATATGGACTTAAAAAATAAATTAAGAAACACAGCTACTCTTCCTAAATGGTTTAATGAAGCCTTAGCCACGTATCTATAAGAAATATACTCTAAACCTATATTGAAATATACTTTTGAGAAAAGTGATCGATATATCATAATTATTATTTTACGTAATTTTATAACATCTTTTTCAGTTTTATAATAAAAAGGGGCCATTACATAACCTTAGTTGTGTGACAAATAAAAGCTGTTCTAGATGGGAAAGTAATTGTAGATATCACACAACCTTGGCTGTTTAGTAGCCCCTTTTCATAGATATATATGTTAAATATAAATATCTTTAATATATAATTTTAATTAATCATACTAGTTATATCTAAAAAATAATTCTATTAATATTTGAATTATAGAGCCCCAATTCTCTTAAGTGTATCAGTAATACGTCTTCCTTCTTCAACACCTTCAATTATTCTTCTTGCTCTAACGCTATCTCCAATATTAATAACTTCAACATTATTCGCTTGGAACTTTTCCTGTAATTCAACCATTAATGGTGAATATCCTCTCATTCCTAAACATACAAATCCATAATCGAATTCTATTTCTTCATCTACACCATCTTTATTAACTATAAAGCTACTATCTTTAATTTCTAATAATGATGTTTCAACTCTTACATCAACTTCTTTATTCTTAACCATTGACATCATATCAATCTTAGTTATTACATCTAATCCATTACCTATCATAGGCATTCTTTCAACTATAGTAACTTGTGAATCCTTATGAGCAAAGTATTCAACTACATCTAGTCCAACTGCTCCTCCACCTATAACTGCTATTTTCTTTCCTGCTAGGTCCATTTCATTGAATTTATTAATATTTTCTATTAATCCAAATATTGAGAACACCTTTGTATTTTCCTTATCAACTCTCTCATGTAATCCTGTTATTGGAGGTAATAATGGAGTTGATCCTGTAGCATTAACAATTACATCTGGTTTTAAGTTTTCTATTGCTTCAACATTAGCAGTTGTATTTGTGAATATATAAAGATTTCTTAATTTCTTCGCCCTATTAATTAAGTAATTTGGAAAATCGTTAATTCTATCTTTAGCTGGTAACTTAGCTATTTCTCTAGCTAGCCCACCTAAATAAGGTTTAGATTCAAATAAGAATGTAGTACATCCAACTTCAGCCGCTGTACAAGCAGCTTCAAGTCCTGCAGTACCCCCTCCAATAACAACAACGTTAACTGGTTTATTAACTTTCATTGAAGTATGTTCTTCTTCACCTAAAATAACTTCTGGGTTTATAGTACATCTTAATGGTCTATTTAAACCTATTCTATGTCCTGCACATCCTATATTACAAGATATACACTTTCTTAATTCATCTTCTCTTCCGTTCTTAACTTTATTAACCCATTCTGGATCTGCTATAAGTCCACGTCCCATTGCTAATAAGTCAGCATGACCTTCTGCTAATATTTTTTCAGCCACTTCTGGCTTTCTAATATTTCCTGATGTTATAACTGGCTTATTAAACTTCTCTTTAAAAGCCTTAGCCATGTATGAACGCCATCCATCATTTAAGTAGTTAGCATCTATTTGATATTGCAGTGTATCATTAACTGCTGCTGAAACATTTAATATATCAATTTCATCAACAAGGTATTCCATCATTTCTAAAGTATCTTCTAATTTATTTCCACCTTCAATAAACTCATCAGCACTGAATCTAAAGCTTATTGGGAACATTGGACCCACTGCAGCTCTAACTTTTTCTAATACTAATTTAGCAAACCTTGTTCTATTTTCTAAATTTCCACCAAACTCATCAGTTCTCTTATTATATAGAGGGGATAAGAATTGGCATAGTAAATATGAGTGTCCTCCATGTATTTCTACTGCATCAAATCCAGCCATTTGAGCTCTTTTTGCTGCTTCTGCATACTTATCAGCTATTGCATATATTTCTTCTACAGTAAGTGGTCTTGGAATAGCTCCACCAGTTTTGGATGGTACATTTGAAGATGATACTGGAGTATTTCCTTCTATTCTTCCTGGTACAGCTGATGCCCCTGAATGATTTATTTGGATAGCCACACAAGCACCTTGTCTATGTAATCTTTCTGTTAATCTATATAAATTCGGAATATATCTATCATGGTCTAATCTTATTTGAGTTGTACCATTTGATCCCATTGGAAAATCCACGCAAGCATTTTCTACTATGATTAATCCAGTTCCACCTTTAGCTCTTTTTTCATAATATTGAACATGCTCTTCAGTAAAATCACCCATAGCTCCACCATAGTTCGTCCCCATTGGAGGCATAGCAATTCTATTTCTAATAGTCATGTTTTTAACTGTTAGTGGCTTAAATATATTTTCGTATTTATTCATCTTCCATTCTCCCTACAATTGAATATTGATAAAGTTTTAACTTTTATATCTATAAATTATGTCTATGAAAATTATTAATTTAATTATAACTTTAAAAATCCTATAAATCTAATGAATGTTTTAAGCATTTTTTATAGAAATAATCTATAATTCAAATTCACTAAACCTATATATTTTTAAAATATTATCTGTTAATTCTTCATTTAAAAAGGCTGTGCAACATCTTGCAACAGCCTTTCATATATTCTTTTATTAATTATTTATTTCTCGTAATGTAATCCTCTAGTGCTTCCATTGCAAGTACATATCCTTTTTCACCAAATCCACACATTTGTCCAATACAAGCTGGAGCTGTTTTAGATTCTTTTCTAAACTCTTCTCTAGCATGTACATTTGAGATATGAACTTCTACTGTTGGAATTCCAGTATTACCTTTTATAGCATCATGTAAAGCTATGCTATAATGTGTGTATGCACCTGGATTTATTACTACTCCATCAAACTTTTCGAAGTATGCTCTTTGTAAGAAGTCAATCATAGTTCCTTCACAATTACTTTGAAGAAGAGTAACTTCATGTCCTCTCTTTTCTCCTTCTTCCTTTATGTATTCACATATTTCAGTAAAGCTCTTTGATCCGTATATTCCTTTTTCCCTAACACCAATCATATTTATGTTTGGTCCGTTAATAACCATGAATTTCATATATCTTCCCTCCAAAATTATTTAATAAAATATTTTTATTAAATCTATTTTCTAATAATATCTATTTGTTATCACCAAATAAAAATTCCTTCATATGATCTATAGGCATTTCCTTACCAGTCCAGCACTTAAATGCTTCTGCTCCTTGGAATAACATCATTCCAAGACCATTTATCGTTGGACATCCAACTTCTTCAGCTAGTTCTAATAATCTAGTTCTTGCTGGTTGATATACAACATCACTCACTATCAGTTCAGGTCTTAACATATCTCTTTCTATATAAGTTTGACCTACATATGGCTTCATTCCCATTCCTGTAGCATTTGTAAATATTGCAGAGTCAGCAATTTCTCTTCTTAATGCTTCTTTATCTTCTAGTCTATATAACGTAGCTTTGCAGTTTGTTTTTTCATTAATCTTCTTAACCGTTTCTTCTGCTCTTGCAAAGAATTCATCATCTTGATTAAATATTGAAAGTTCAGATACTCCATCTAAAGCTGCTTGTATACATATTGCTGTAGCTGCTCCACCCGCACCAACTATAGTCATTTTCTTACCTATAATGTCAAATCCAGCATCTTTTAATGACATCATGTATCCAACACCATCAGTAATATGTCCTGTTAATACTCCGTCATCATTTATAACTGTATTTACAGCTCCCGCAAGTTCAGCAGCTGGAGTTAGCTTATCTAAATATTTGTGAATTACAGTCTTATTTGGCATTGATACATTGCAACCTCTAGCCTGCATTGCTTTTAATCCCTTTACTGCATCCTCTAATCCATCATTTCCAACTTCAAATGCAAGATAAGCATAATCTAATCCTAAGTATTGAAATGCTTCATTATGCATCTTAGGTGAACTTGTATGTTTTATCGGTGTTGCTAATAATCCTATTAATGTAGTATAACCTGAAATACGTTTTTCCATTGTATTCTCTCCTTTAATATCTGGATATTTTCTAACTACCCAAACTTTATTTAAACTTAATTAGAATATTTCATTTCTTTCGTAATATCTAAAGCAAAATGAACGTTAAATATTTAACACTTAATTTAATTTTATTATATTCTAATAGGTTATATTAATCCAATTGATTTTTACTACATTATCTATAGATT
>NZ_JAWGSV010000198.1:0-5713 GCF_032552055.1 Clostridium sp.
GAAGAAACAATACAAATTATAAATATAATTATGTAATTTCTTAAATAAAAAATATAATCTAAAGTCAAATCAAAGGTAAATAATTTACCTATATATACTCTTAATGTATTTAAATCAGTAATAGCAAAAATACACCATCCTATTAGCAAAATAAATACTGTGTATATATGGGAAAAGATAATATATTTATTTAAAATCTTTGACAAGAATAACTTTTCTAGATATATAAATATAAAGAAGTATATACCCCATAATATAAAATTATACTCTGCTCCATGCCAAAATCCAGTTAAAAACCATAATAATAGTAAGTTAAAAAATAGTCTTTTTTTAGACACTCTATTTCCTCCTAGAGGAATATAGATATACTCCTTTAACCAGGAACCTAAGGTAATATGCCATCTTCTCCAAAACTCGCTTATACTTCTAGATATATAAGGAAAATTAAAATTAATTGGAAAATTAAATCCAAGAATTTTACCAAGACCTACTGCCATAGATGAATATCCACTAAAATCAAAATAAATTTGAAATGCAAATGCTAATATAGATATCCAAGCTAAGGGCATTGAAATACTCTCTATATTTTTATTGCTAATTTCATTCCATAGCATTCCTATATTGTTTGCAATTAACACCTTTTTTGAAAGTCCAATTATAAATTCTTCAAGCCCTTCTTCTATATTACTAAAAGATATACTTCGATCTTTTATCTCTTTATTAATATCACTATATTTAACTATAGGACCAGCAATAAGTTGTGGAAATAATGAAACAAAGGCTCCAAAGTCTATTATATTTCTTTCTGCCTTAAACTTTCCCCTATAGACATCTATAGTATATGATAAGGTTTGGAATGTATAAAAGCTTATTCCTAATGGAAGTGCAACCTTAATAGTGTTTATAGATGTATTGAAAAGTAAATTCATATTTTCTATAAAAAAGTTATAATATTTAAAAAAGAATAACATTCCAATATTGAAAATAATCGATAATATTAATAAGGACTTGCATTTCCTTCTATTCTCAAAATTATTTTCTATTATTATTGAAATAATATAATCAACAATAATAGACGCTATCATTAAAGGGAAATACTTTGGTTCCCCGAAAGTATAAAAGATTAAGCTGAAAATAAGTAGAGATAGGTTCTTATATTTATTAGGTGTAAAAAAATATGAAATAAAAAAAATAGGCAAAAATCTAAATATAAAAATTAAACTACTAAAAACCATAAAGTATCCTTTCTAAAAAAATAAGCTGTCAAAAGACAGCTTAAATTAATTATTTAAAACATTCATCAACAGCTGATTCAGCTGCTTTAACATCTGCATTAATTAATAATATTACATAATTTCCTTTTTCTTTTAAAACTGCATTTTCAACCTTTTCCTTTTGGTCTGGCAAATAGGCATTATTCTTTTCTGTGTCAAGCATTTCTTGTAAAGTAGCTTTTACTGCTTCTACCTTGCCATCCTTAGCTTTTACAACAGCAGCAACATCAGCTGAATTTATAATTGCAGCTTTAGTAATAGCATAATCTTCAACATTATCAAGGTCTAGCTTCGCTATATCCTTAGCTAATTCTTCATCCAATTCCATAGGCATTTGCATAGGTGCTTTTTCCTCTACTTTTTGAACTACATCCTTAGCAGTAAGTCCATCTTTTAACTCAGATGTGTTTGATACTTTATTTCCACAAGCAACAAAAGATGCACAAACTAGGATTAGACTTAGACTTTTTAAAAGTTTCTTCATAGTTAATCTCCTTTTAAGATATTACGTTTTACACTAAGATTATACTATACTTAGTATTATCATAAAAGAGCTTGTTTAAGCATTTTCATCTTTTTTGTAATTTTTAATTTTATCATTTAAATCTTCTAAATACTCAAGTCTTTCATATTTAAATAAAAGTTCTTCTTCTACTTCTTCTTTTTCCTTTAATATCTCATTTAAAGCTCCATAATTCGTTGCGTTTTCTTCTATCTTTAACTCTAAGCTAGATATTTTGCTTTCAAGGTCCTCAATTATATCATATATTTCTTCAAATTCCTTTTGTTCTTTAAATGTAAATTTAGGTCTTGTATCCTTATTTTTATATGACTTATTAATCTTATTGTTATCTTTAGCAGCAGTTGCTTCATTGGAATTTTTAACAGCATCATATTCTTTATAAATTAAATAATCACTATAATTGCCTATAAATTCTTTAATTACTCCATTGCCCTCATAGGAGAATATTTTATTACATAATCTATCTAAAAAGTATCTATCATGGGATACTATAATAACTACCCCTAAGTATTCATCCAAGAAATCTTCAAGTATTTTTAATGTTTCTATATCTAAATCATTAGTAGGCTCATCTAAAATTAGTAAATTAGGTGATTCCATTAGTATTCTTAATAAATGAAGTCTTCTTCTTTCTCCTCCAGATAGTTTTTCAATAGGTGTATATAATGTTGTACCATCAAATAAGAACCTTTCAGCTAATTGAGTTGCAGTAATCATATATCCATTTTCAGTTGGAATATTTTCTCCACCTTCTTTAATATAATCTATAGCTCTTTGATTTAAATCCATATGACTATTATCTTGTGAAAAAGATCCTAATACAACTGTATCGCCTATATCAATGGTCCCAGTGTCAGGTTCAATATTATTTGTAATCATGTTAATTAAAGTAGTCTTTCCAGCACCATTCTTACCTATAATCCCTACTCTATCACTTTTAGTAAAAATATAGTTAAAGTCTTTAATTAATATCTTATCATCATAACTTTTAGATAAATTATTTATTTCTAATATTTTTTTGCCAAGCCTTTTACCTACAAAAGGAATTTCTATTTCTGAATTTGCTGGAGTATATTCCTTGTTAACTAATTCATCAAATCTTTGTAATCTAGCTTTTTGTTTTGTAGTTCTAGCCTTTGCCCCTCTTTTAACCCATTTCAACTCTTTTATTATTAGTTTTTGTCTCTTATCTTCTAATGTTGATTCAAGCTTCATTCTATCAGCTTTTTTCTCCAAGAAATCACTATAATTGCCTTCATATTCATATAATGTACCTCTATCTAGTTCTAGAATTCTATTAGTTACTCTATCTAAAAAGTATCTATCATGGGTAATCATTATTAAAGCGCCTTTCCTTGAGTTTAGATACTCTTCAAGCCATTCTATCGACTCAGAATCTAAATGGTTTGTAGGCTCATCTAGGACTAATAATTCGCAAGGTGTAATTAAGGATGAAGCTAAAAAAACTCTCTTTTTTTGTCCACCTGATAATTCACTCATTTTTTTATTAAAATCATATATTCCAAGCTTAGTTAATATTGTTTTTGCATCACTTTCTAAATCCCATAAATTTAGAGTATCTATTTTACTTTGTAATTCTATAAGTTTATCACTTAAACTACCATCCTTTTGTACTTTTTCTAAAATATCTTCATACTCCATTAATAATTTCATTTCGGGAGTATCTCCTTTAAATATTTGTTCTAATACAGTTGATGATCCATCATACGGAGTGTCTTGAGATAAGTATTCTATTCTTAGATTCTTACTCTTAATGACCTTTCCATCGAAGAATTCATCTTTTCCTGTTAATATTTTTAATAATGTTGATTTACCAGCACCATTTAGCCCTATAAGGCCTATCTTATCTCCATCATTTATATTTAAATTTACATCTTTAAGCAATGTTTTTTCACTATATGACTTATTAATTTTTTCTAATGTTATTAAATTCATTTTTATCTCCTTAATTTTGTCTACTCATATATATTGTAAATAAAAAAGTAAGCTTAGACAACAATAAATATCTAAGCTTACTTAATATTATAAATTATATATATGTTTCAACAAACAATCTACATCTGCAGTCTTATAGAATTTTAAGTGAAAAATACTTTTAAAGTAAACTACATCAATTGAAAGCATATATATTTTTAAAATTTTATATAAGTTGTCAAGCTAATTCAATTTCTTAAATATTTTTCATACGAAATATAAATTAATAAAATGTAAAACTTTATTACAACTTATATAGTTTTATTCTAATGCTAATCTATCTTTATATTTATTTTCAATTAGTCTAAATACAGGTACTCCTACTAAAGTAACTACTACAAATTCCCCTACTCCTACTTGAATCATACTTAATACCATTGGTAAGTCAGCTACAATGTTAAGCATCCATCCTATAATTAATCCATTGAATATAGTTGGCCAAAGGGATGCTAATACTAAGCTAATCTTCTTATTTTTTATGTATTTTCCAGTTAAATAAACACCAGTTACACTTAAGAATGTTGCTACTGTTCCAAATACTATATCCATTAATCCATAGCCACCAAAAATATTTGCAATTAAACATCCAACAGTTAATCCAACTATATAAAATGGATCTATAACTGCTAACAGAACTAAAATTTCTGATATTCTAAATTGTACAGGCCCATAGCTAATTGGGGCTAAAATAACAGTTAAAATAGTATAAATAGCTGCTATCACTGCAGTTTTAACTAATTTTTTTGTAATATTATCTCTCATTTAATCTTCCTCCAAATAATTAAATATAAAAAAGGTGCCTAAAATATAGACACCTCAAATTAAACGAAATTAATAAAAGCAATAAATATAAAAAAATAAAGTAGAGGATATATAACCCTCTACAATAAAAATCACATTTAATATAAATTGCAATTAATTACCGTAGTTTTGTTTATAGACAGGAGGTTTCCGAACTGTCTTATTAAGTTTACATATACATTATATTTTATTTGTATATGCTTGTCAATTAATATATTTTAATGAATAATTTATATCAATATAGATTTGTAATTAATCTTCTATGAATTTTAATATTTTTTTAAATTCCTCTTCCCTATTAATCCATAAACTTCTTTGCCATACTCTGTAGAATCTTATATTGTTATCGAGTAAATAATTATTAAACTCATATAGTGTGGATTCCTTCTCAATAGAATCATTTATATTAAGTGAGTTAAATAATATAAAGGATTCTCTATTATTATGGGTGACTAATAATAAATCCATTGGTAAAGTAGTATATTTAGTTACAGAATAGCCCTTGCTTTCAAGATAATATTTTGTAGCATATAGTGCATCTTCATTTTCGCTTATTTTAATATCATCAATATATGTGAAAGTATCAAATAAATTAATTGATTCAATTTCTGTAATTTTATCTTTAGAAAGTATAATTAAATTATCAGTTATAGACCTTAAATAGTTCATATGTTTTTTTATCTCATCATAATTTATTTCATTTATTATAATAACGTCATACTTCATGGGCAATGTATTTATAATATTTTTATTATCTATATTATATTTTAAGTAATATATAGGTATAAGCTTTAATGCTTTATAATCATCAGAAACATCCGTGGTAAAAAGATAGAAATTTTCTCTTAAATAATTCTCCCAAATATAGTTTAAAGAACTTATAGTTAGGCTTTTTTTCATTTCTATCTTTAATTTTAGTTCAGTAAGAATACTATCAAAATTGTTAATTTTATCTAAAATACCTCGATTCTTTATTTCTTCCTCTTCTATTTCATAATATATCTTCATTATCGCTAAGTTGTTTAGTAGATTTTGAGTTTTATTTTTATCTAAAGAATTACTATAGCAATATGATAACATATTTAGCTCTATATTTGATAATCCATCAATTTCTATAGAT
>NZ_JAWGSV010000199.1:0-5694 GCF_032552055.1 Clostridium sp.
AAATAATCCTGATTTTTCTCCAGCACAGAATAAATTATCTACTCCATTTACCTTTAAGTCATTAGTTCTAGGCGCAACTGACATATATCTTATAGAGTTCCCCTTACTACCTGCATATGGATCTACATACTTAGCATTTTCAAGTCCTTTTATTTTTCTTAGTTTTTTTAATGGATAATAAGTTGTCATAAGCTTTGCATGACCAGTGTCTAGTAATATGATATTTTCTGCGAATTCCTTTAAAGCATACTGCTGACATACCTTTGTACTTAGCTTGTCATAATTAATATCTTCTTTAGGTAATTCTAAGATCACACATCCCTTTGTATCTAGTTCTTCTCTTAATTCCTTTGATAATGTATCTTTAGATAATTTACATGAACCAGAAAAAGCTCCTAATATATCTTCTCCTCTTTCACCTTGAATATCTGAAACACCACATCTTTCACTTATACTTATTCTAGGTCCAAATGCTGGACATCTTAAAATGCACATAGAGCATCCATTACCATATCTTAAGCAATTTCCCATAGGTCCAGTTGTACCAGTTGTTTCTATGAAAACATCTCCCTCTTCATAAGTACCATCGCTTAAATATATTCCCTTTATCTTATTACCTTCAAGATTTATATCATTTATTCGACTTTCCATATGAATGATGATACCTAAATCCTCTAAATATTTGTACACCTTACCTTCTATAAGATTTACATCATAAAGGGTAACATGTTTATGCCCAGGAAATTCAATATCTTTATGCCTTGCTGTATCATCTGTAATATTTATTAAATCTCCAGCCCCAAGCTCTACAAGTTCTTCAGAAGCTGTCCATCTTCCGTTATTCCTCATTATTCCCCCAACATTTCCAAGTCCTAATAAAAGGTCCGTTTTCTCATATATATGAACTTCTGCTCCTGCTTTTTTTGCAGTTATGGCTGCTGCACATCCAGACCATCCTCCACCTATAATAATAACCTTTATCATATAAATCTTCTCCCCTCAAATACCTTTCTTGGATCTAATTGTGTCTTACAGAATCTTTTAACTCTATGACCTGAAAATCTTACTGTACAACTTCCACATGCTACTTGTACAATAGTGCAATAATTACAATCAAATTATAATTTTGTTATTATCTTCCAACATATTCTTTTCCGTATTTGCAGATACTATTTTAAAATCATTTATTTAGGAGGTTCTATATATGCCAAAGGCTGTAGATTATGTTAATCAAAGTTTATCATCTTTACAAAATACTATTTCATCATTACAACAAGCACTTGGTGATGCAGAAAAATCAGATAATAAGGCTAAAATTCAATCAGCTATAAATTCTATTAATTCTGCTTCTGAAGAGTTATCTAAATATAAAGATTAATAATAAAAAAATCCTATTTTAATTTTAAAATAGGATTTTTTTATTATATTATAAACTCTGTATAATTTTTCATTTCATTATTTATATTTCTTTTTACTTTGCATTTTTTATATAGGGATTCCTATAAAATGAATATGCTAGCTGAAGACACATTAAACACCAAATTACTGGTTCACAAATAATTACACCAAAGTATTTAAGGCTAGGTATAAGAACTATAACAAAGACTATCTTACCTATTAATTCAATTATACTAGATATTAGAGGCAATATTTTTTCTCCTATACCTTGTAATGAGTTTCTTAAATTTAATAAAATCCCAAGTACAGCATAAAAAGGTGAGTTAAGCAATAAATATTTCACACCATTATCAATTACTGTTGGTTCAGTAGATCCAGATAGTACTCTCATTAGCGTTTGAGAAAATAATAGTAAGATTAAAGTAATTATTACTCCCCATACAATAGATATAATATTGGAGTATCGTACTGCTTCTCTTATTCTTTTCCCTTGATTAGCTCCTTTATTTTGTGAAACAAAGGTTGCTAGACTCATAGATAGTGCTGATACAGGTAACATAGCAAAACTACTAAGTTTACGAGCGGCTGTATGACCTGCAATAACTAGATACCCTAAATTATTAATAGCCGTTTGTAGTATAACTGTACCTGCAGATACTATCATAAGCATAATTCCCATAGATAGACCTTGTCCTAATAGTTCTTTATATAATTCCTTATCAAATTTAAAATGTTCTTTCTTTGGAATAAGTATTGGACACTTTTTATAAATATATATAATACATAATAAACCAGAAATCCCTTGAGATATTACTGTTGCAACTGCTGCCCCCCTAATTCCCATATTAAATTCAGTTATAAAAACTATATCTAAAACTATGTTTATTACAGAAGAAAGTATTAAAAATATTAATGGCATCATACTATTTCCTATTGCTCTTAAAATCCCAGCACAAAGGTTATATAAAAACATTACTCCAACGAACATAGTTACCACTGAAATATATGAATATGATTCCTCTATGATATTTTCTGGTGTATTAAGTAATTGAAGTAGCGGAAATAGAAATAACCTTGAAATAATCATTATTATTAATGTTATTAAAACTCCTATAACTAGTGATCCTGCTACTGATTTTTTTATTAAACTTTCATCCTTAGCACCATAGCTTCTTGCTGTCACAATACTTAAGCCATTTCCTACACCTAGGGCAAACCCAACCAGTAATTCAAAAATAGCTGCACTGGCACCAATTGCTGCTAATGAAGTATCTCCTAAGTAATTTCCTACAACCATAATGTCTACTGTATTGTATAATTGCTGAAATAAACTTGCTATAAAAAGTGGTATAGCAAAGATTATTAGTGATCTTAAAATCTTCCCTTTTAGTAAATCTACATTTGTATTAAGCATATTATCCCCTCTTTATATTATATTTTCACTTAATTTCTATTATAAATCTCTGATAACTCACTAAATTTAAATTTAATTGATTCAAAAGGCTTATATAGATTATCCGAAATATCTACATATGAATATCCATTAATTGTATTATATATTCTAATTAATCCTATCTCAACTTCTTTTTACTTATAGCTATTTATAATCTCTTTTCTTTTTATATCATTCATATTACTTTAAACCTTAAGTTTATAGTGTTTACTTATATCTATTTCTCTTTATTAATATTTTAATCTATTATGATGACTCGATAAAAGGTATCATTATAGATTTTTAAATATTTTTTCATTACATCTTATGTATTAGCCTATTTGAATTAGGCATGTTAACAACTCTAAGTCTATAAGCTCTATTTATGATTCTCTAAATAATTATAATACTTTTAATACAAATAATTAGAGATATTTAGCTGTTAATGATTCCTTACTATATTTTAAATCTTTAGGCGTTCCTTCAAAAATTATTTCTCCACCATGATTTCCGCCATCTGGTCCAAGATCAATAATCCAATCTGCTCTTTTAATAACATCAATATTATGTTCAATTATAATTACTGTATTTCCGTTATCTACAATATTTTCAACAATATTTACGAACTTTTCAATATCAGCCATATGCAGACCTGTTGTAGGTTCATCCATAATATACACTGAACTATCTTTATGAAGTTCACTAGCTAATTTTAATCTTTGACATTCACCGCCAGATAAGGTATCTAAAGTTTGACCTAATGTTAAGTAACCTATTCCCATATCATTAATTGATTCTAATTTAGTTTTAATTGACTTAAGCTTAAAAAAGTCTATTGCTTCAACTACTGTCATATCTAATACTTCAATTATATTTTTACTATGTAATTTATAATCTAATACATCAAGTCTATACTTTTTCCCATCACAAACATCACAAGTGCTCTTTATATTATCCATAAAAGCAAGGTTAGTTTCTACTATTCCACTTCCCTTACAATTTTCACAAGCCCCTTCTGAGTTTGAACTAAAAAGTGATGGATTAACATCATTTTCTTTTGCAAAGGATTTTCTAATATTGTCCATAATCCCACTATAAGTTGCTAGGCTAGACCTTGAATTTGCTCCTACTGGACTTTGATCAATTAAAACTGCTTCTTTATTTTGTTTTAAGAATTCTTCCTTAATTAATGTGCTTTTTCCTGACCCTGCAACACCTGTAACAACAGTTAAAACACCCTTAGGTATTTCAACAGTAATATTTTTCAAATTGTTCTTCTTACAATTACTAGCCTTTAAATATCCATTATGTTCTCTTACATCTTCTTTTATAGTAAGTGACTTATTTAAGGCATTCCCAGTAAGTGTTCCAGATTTCAGTAAATCTCCATAGCTTCCTTCATATACTATTTCCCCACCATTTCTACCAGCTAGTGGTCCTACATCAATAATATGATCTGCTATCTTAATAACATCTGGATCATGTTCAACAACTATTACAGTATTACCTTTATCACGTAGCTTCTTTAAAAGGTTATTTAACTTATGAACATCTCTTGGATGAAGTCCTATACTTGGCTCATCAAATATATACATTAAATCAACTAAATTACTATTTAAGTGCTTAACCATCTTTATACGCTGTGACTCTCCACCTGATAATGTTGATGTTTCCCTATCTAATGTTAAATATCCAAGGCCAATGTCTATAATATTATTTAACTTTTCAAGGATACCATTAATTAAAGGCTTAGCTTCTGGCTCTTTTATTTCTTTAATAACTTTAACTAATTCATCTATTTGCATGCTTGTTAAATCAGAAATATTATATCCATTAATTAAGCAATTATAAACTCTTTCATTAAGTCTTCTCCCCTTACAAACAGGACATTCACCTTCTATTAGTAATTTACTAAGCTTCTTTTTAGCAGCTTCTGAAATTTCCCCTTCTCTCTTTAAGTAAAGTCTATTAAACTTAACTATTAATCCCTCATAAGTTAAATTCATTGTCCCTACTTCATCTATCTTTATCTTTTCAGGCTCTCCATATAAGAACTTATGTAATTCATCTTCTGAATAATCACTTATCTTTTTATCGTTATCAAAGAAGCCTGATTCTGTGAATAGTTTCCAATGCCATGAACCTACGCCAAAACCTGAAAGTAATATTGCTCCTTCATTTAAAGATTTACTCATATCAAGAATCTCTTCCATATTCGGAACAAGCTTTTTTCCAAGCCCTTCACACTCACCGCACATCCCGTTTATATCATTAAAAGAAAACATATTTGCTTTACCTATATAAGTGCTTCCAAATCTTGAATATAAAGCTCTTAGAAAAGAATTAATATCTGTAATAGTTCCTAAAGTAGACCTAGAATTACCACCAATTCTACTTTGATCTATAATAATTGGTGTTGATAGATTTTCAATATGATCAGCTTTAACCTCACCATACTTTGGTAAAAAGTTTCTTATAAAAGCACTAAAAGTCTCATTTAATTGACGTTGTGCTTCCTTTGCAACAGTTTCAAAAACAATAGAGGATTTACCTGAACCAGAAACCCCTGTAAATATAGTTATTTTTCTTTTAGGTATTTCTAATGATATGTTTTTTAAATTATTTTCTTTGCAGCCTTTTAAATAAATGAATTCATCCTTCACTTTATCCGCCTCCTTTTTCATTTCCTTAATATAGTTTATTGTTAAATCTTAGTTCCCTCAAAATATTGCTCCCACTTTAAACTTAGATTAAGTCTTACCTATAATAAAATCATATTATGTGGTACTTACAAACTAGGTTTATTATATAAGTAATTATTATCATAAATCTTCAATTTAAATATTATTTTTATAATAAATATC
>NZ_JAWGSV010000200.1:0-5686 GCF_032552055.1 Clostridium sp.
AATATATATTAATTTACACTATTAAAAATAAGTTGGACAATCTTTTGATAAATTTATGATTTAATATAATTCCAACTTTCAGATTTTAAGTGTTACACATTAGGAGGAAATTTATATGATTACTAAAAATAAAAATATAAGTAAGAACAATTTAAATATAAGAAAGAGGAAAAAGAGAAAGAGAAAAGTTAAATTACTAGTTTCTATTTTATGTGGAGTATTATTAATTGCTGTAGTGATGGCAACATTATATAATAGAAAAAATGAATATTTAATTTTAGTAAATAAGGAGAATAAAATTAGTCATAAATATGTACCCAATGATTTAACTGTGCCATATGTTAGGTTTAATGCTTCTAGTGATATGGATAAGAATATGAGGTTAGAAGCTGCTAATGCCTTAGAAAATATGTTTAATGATGCTGAGAGAGATGGAATAATTCTTTATGGAATTTCAGGATATAGATCTTATGAGTATCAACAAAGTGTATATGATAATAGTGTAGCTACACAAGGACAAGATTATACTAATAAATATGTCGCAGTACCTGGGACTAGTGAACATCAAACTGGATTAGTAATGGATGTAGCATCTGAGGGCTATTTTTCCTTAGAGAGTAACTTTGAAGAGTCAGATGCATTTAAATGGCTTTCGCAAAATATGAGTAACTATGGTTTTATAATTAGATATCCTAAGGGGAAAGAAGATATAACTGGATATAATTATGAACCATGGCATTTAAGATATGTAGGTGTAGGGCCAGCAAAAGAAATAACTGATAATGGATTGACACTGGAAGAATATTTAACAAATTAATCATTATAATTAAATGTTTATAGGGACAGTTGAGATGCTTGTATAAAGTCGTGAAAATATCGTCTTAATATTGTTAATAATATAAGTGTTTTAAATTTAAGTAAACTTCATAAAAAGTAAGAATTCACTATGAACATAATGAATTCTTACTTTTTCTTATACTATTATTTATTTTTAATCTATATATTCATCCTATTATTTATTATCTTCTAAAATCTTTTCTTAGAAATTTTTATAACTTTTATTTCAATTAATGAAGAAGCTATAGTTAATTTAGAATCCATTATCTTGACAAACTTCTTTTATTATAAGAAAATATCAAGAGTAATTATACGTAAGCAAAGAGCAGATGGGCGGCTTGACTACCCATTTGCTCTTTTTTCTTTTGTAAAAAATAAAAATTTAATAGTAAACCTAGGAGGAAGTCATGAGAAAAGTATTTAAAGATAAGGCTTTTATAACAACGATGCTGACATTGGCATTGCCAATAACATTACAAAGCTTTATAACATCATCATTAAACTTAGTAGATAACCTAATGATAGGAAAGTTAGGAGAAGAAGCAATTGCTGCAGTTGGACTAGCTAATCAATACTTCTTTATTTTTACGTTATGCCTTTCAGGGATAAATGCAGGAGCAAGTGTATTTATGTCTCAGTATTGGGGAAAGAAAGATGTTAAAAGTATAAAGAAGGTATTAGGATTAGACTTAAGTATAGGATTTATAGCATCTATAGTATTTGGTGGAGCTGCACTTATTTTTGCTGAGCCAATAATGGGATTATTATCTAGAGATACAATGGTAATAGAACTTGGAAGTCAATACTTAAGAATAATAGGAATCACTTTTATCTTTACTAATTTCACTCAAGGTTTTTCATCAGCATTAAGAAGCTCAGAACAACCTAAAGTTCCAATGTATGCTAGTTTAATAGGTGTTATATGTAATGCATTCTTAAACTGGGTATTTATATTTGGTAATCTAGGGGCTAAACCAATGGGAGTTGCTGGAGCTGCTTTAGCTACTTCTATAGCTCGTGCTTTAGAGTTAGCTTATATCATTTATATGATTTATGTAAAAAATAATATAGTAGCTTCAAAAATTAAAGAATTATTTGCTTTTGACTTTAGCTTTGTAAAGACTTATTTCAATACATCAATAGCAGTTATAGCAAACGAATTATTATGGTCACTAGGAATGACTGCATTTTCTATAGCATATGCTCAAATAGGGACGAGTGCAGTAGCTACTATGCAGATTGCAACTACATTAAATAATATGTTTATGGTGCTTTGTATAGGATTAGCTTCAGCAGCAGCTATTATGGTAGGTAATAAGATAGGGGCTAATGAAGAAGAAGTAGCAGTAGATTATTCACATAAGATAGGAAAGGTTGCTCCAGCTTTAGGGTTAATTATAGGTATAGCATTATGGGTATTAGCACCTGCTATAGTAAGACCTTTTAATGTAGAAGCTGAGACTTTTAAAGCAACTGTAACTGTTTTAAGAATAATGGCATTGATATGCCCTATAAGATCTTATAACGTAGTTATGATAGTTGGAATATTTAGAGGGGGCGGAGATACTCTTTACTCTACATTAGTACAACTAGGAACAATTTGGTTCTATGCAGTACCTATGGCTTTCATAGGAGCAATAGTATTATCACTACCAGTTACAGCAGTGTATTTCTTAATATGTTCAGAAGAATTTATAAAAATAATCTTTGAAAGAAGTAGGCTAAAATCAGGCAAGTGGATAAGAAGTGTAGTATAGGATAGCAGGGAAGATAAGAAATTAGCATACTAACTGATTAAAATTTTTATTAAAATTAATTTTTTGAATTTTTTATATGATATAATAGAAAAATAAAATTATTAAAAATTTAGGATGGTGAATTAAATTGGAGAGTTATACGTGGCAGATAATATTATTAGTAATATTATTAATTATGTCAGGATTTTTCTCTATGTCAGAAACAGCCTTAATGGCACTAAGTAAAATTAGAATAAGACATATGGTAGATGAGGGAGTTAAGGGGGCTAAGTTAGTTGAGAAGCTAACTGAAGATCCAAGCAGGTTATTAGGAGCGATATTAATTGGTAATAACATAGTTAATATAGGTGCATCTGCACTTGCAACATCAATTGCAGTTAAAACTATTGGAGAAAGTGGAGTTGGATTAGTTACTGTTATTATGACTATTTTGGTTTTAATATTTGGTGAAATTACTCCTAAGTCAATAGCTAAGCAGAATTCTGAAAAGGTTGCATTAAGGGTAAGTAAGATTATAAATATAGTAGTTAAGGTTTTTAGACCGTTTATATTTATATTTACTGCTATATCTAGTTTGTTTATTAGACTTTTAGGAGGAGATCCTAAGGCTACAGAACCATTTATTACAGAAGAAGAATTAAAAACAATGGTTGGTGTAAGTGAAGAAGAGGGCGTACTTGAAGATGTTGAAAAGGAAATGATTTTTAACGTTTTTGAATTTGCAGATGCTCAAGTAAAAGATGTAATGGTACAAAGAGTAGACGTAGTTGCAGTAGATATGAATGCTACTTACGATGAAGTAATAGATATAATAAAGACTGAGCAATTTTCTAGGATACCAGTGTATAATCAAACTATAGATAATGTTATTGGTATATTAAATGTAAAAGATCTAATAATAGCTTTTGAAAGTAAGGAAAACTTTAAGGTTTCAGATTATATGAGAGAGCCTTATTATACTTATGAATTTAAGAAAATTACTGAGTTATTTAATGAAATGAAAAGTACAAGAAACCATATGTCAGTTGTATTAGATGAGTATGGTGGAAATGTTGGTATAGTTACTATTGAAGACTTAATAGAAGAAGTAGTTGGTGAAATCGAAGACGAATATGATGATGAAGTTGATGATGAAATTATAGTAGTTAAGGAAGATGAATATATTGTAGATGGAAGCGCAAGACTTGATCATATTGGTGAATTAATAGGCGTGACTATGGAATCAGAAGAGTTTGATTCAGTAGGTGGATTAGTTATTGGAGAGCTTGGAAGATTCCCAGAACAAGATGAAGAAGTGAAAATAAATAATATTAAGTTTATAGTAGAAGAAATAGATAAAAATAGAATTAAAAGAGTTAGAATATTTACTTAGTAAAACTATAGGGCTGTCGAAAGACGGCCCTAATTAATAATATAAACTATTAATTTTAGATTGTTTAAAGCGATGTTATACTTTAATATGTAATAAAATCACTTTAAAAGTTGGAAAATTTATATAATAATATAATTAGAGGTATTGTAAATGGACTTTATGGAAATTGCATTAGAAGAGGCCACAAAGGCTTTTAGTAAAGGGGAAGTGCCTGTTGGGGCAGTTATAGTTAAGGATGGAAAAATAATAGCTAGAAATCATAATTTAAAGGAAAGTTTAAATTTAACTATTGCTCATGCAGAAATACTAGCCATTAAAGAAGCATCTAAGAAATTAAATAACTGGAGACTATCAGGATGTGAAATGTATGTAACATTAGAACCATGTCCTATGTGTGCAGCTGCAATAGCTCAAAGTAGAATATCAAAGTTATATATAGGAACCTTTAATAAAGATATGGGAGCCTGTGGATCTACTGTAAACTTATTAGATTATGATATATTCAATTGGAAAGTTGATGTAAAATGGTGTTATAATGAAGAATGCAGTAGTTTATTAACAAGATTTTTTAAAAATAAAAGAAATATAAGGAGGGATTAGATGAATCCAGTAGCGTTTAATGTATTTGGTTTAGAAATAAGGTGGTATGGAGTAATAATTTCTATGGGGGTTGTTGCTGCTATGCTATTAATATATATACTAGCAGAGAAAAAAGATCTAAATTACGATACTATAATAGATGCATTTTTAGTTACTTTCCCAATATCAATAATAGGGGCAAGAGTATACTATGTAGCCTTTGAATTTGAAAATTTCAATTCATTTAAGGATATGATAAATATTAGAAATGGTGGAATGGCTATTCACGGAGGGGTAATAGCAGCATTACTAGCAGGATATGTCTTTGCTAAGTATAGAAAGATTAATTTCTTAAAGTATGTTGATGTAATAATGCCAGGTGTTATTTTGGCACAAGCTATAGGTAGATGGGGAAACTTCATGAATCAAGAGGCTCATGGTGGACCTGTAACTCAAGAATTTATAAGCAAATTCCCAGAGTTTATACAACAAGGAATGTTAATTAAAGGTACTTATTATCATCCAACTTTCTTATATGAGTCTATATGGAATTTGTTAGTTTGTGGAATATTAGTTTATATTCTTTTAAAGAAAAAGGAAGGAAAAGATGGAGTTATCCTTGGAGGATATATGATTCTGTATTCTATAGGAAGATTCTTTATTGAAGGGTTAAGAACTGATAGTTTAATGTTTATGGGACTGAGAACTGCACAAATAGTAAGTTTAATCGGAATAGTATTAGGTATAGGACTTATTATTTGGGTTAATAAAAAGAATAAAAATCAAGCATAGATATAAATTAAGTAGGTATGTTATACCTACTTTTTATTTTAAATAATAATTTTTAATAATTAAAATTTTAATTTAGGTTAAAATAATTAAGTAAAATTTAAATCACCTTATTAATTATTTAACTTTTAATTGGATGTCTTTACAATAGCCGCCATCTTTTTAAATCTTGCAATATTTATTGGTATATGATAATATATAGCAGTAGTTAAGTTAAATAGCTATATAAGCAATTCAAAATCAAAGATTTTGGTATTGAACAACTTATTATATTTAAGTTAATAGAGAGTTTTAATAATATGGAGAGATGTCCGAGTGGTCGAAGGAGCACGCCTGGAAAGCGTGTATAGGG
>NZ_JAWGSV010000201.1:0-5685 GCF_032552055.1 Clostridium sp.
TATATATAGTTACGTACGAGATAATTAATAATATATATTTCTCTATATATACTACATAGATTTTTTAAAAGTGTAATAATGTAATAAATGTTATCAAAGCTAGTAATATCAAGGCTTAGACATCATTACAAATAAAATAAAAAGTGTAATTAGAATTGTAATAGACATTATATAAAACTATCATAAATACAGTAATATCAATACTTTAAGCTATATTTACTTAGTTACACTATTTGTATTAAGTAATGTAAATTTCTATTAAAAACTATATATTTTAATCTTTTTTCAATAAAATATTAACTTTAGTTCAACATTTGGTGTTTTAAACAGTGTATTATAGTATCATAGATATTTTAAAAAAAGGCTTTTATATATGTCTTTTGATTTTTTATATATAAGACATTTAGACAAGGAGGTGTTTTGTTAATGTTAGATGAAAAACATATTGCTGCTATTGATTATATATTGAGTGGAACCATGTTAAAACAAGAGGTTGCCGATAGAGTTGGTATTAGTACTAGAACATTAAATAGGTGGGAGAATGATATTGAGTTCAAGGCTGAACTTGACAGACGAAGAGAACAGCTAAAAAAATGTGCTGAGAATAAAATAGTTAATGAAACTACCAACTTAGTTGATAAAATGTTTGATTTAGCCTATAAAAGTACAGACCATAGGGTAAAGTACAATGCTATCAAGTATCTATTGGATAGATCTTTAGGGGTTCCTACAGTAGCTAAGGCAGACAATAATAATAAGGATGATACTGTTAATAAGGATGCAAATGCTCTTAAGAATGATTTAGAGGAAATAAAGAAACTAACAGTTGTTAAGTAGTATCAAAAGGTATACTTATTAATACTTAAAAATAACAACGTATTTAAGCCATTAGTAAGATATGAAATTAATTTGAAAGGTATCAAAATATACATTGACTTTTTGATACTATAAAGATAATATAAAAGTATAGATGATGAGATAGGGGGTACCTTCTAAAACCAGGACTCTCTACTGGGCTGTTGACCAGTTACACAATTTCTATAATATTTTCAAAAAGTCGAGGTGTTTTTATGAGAACTTATGGTTATGCAAGGGTTAGTACCAAAGAACAAAATTTAGAAAGACAGTTAATAGCCCTAAGAGAAAATGGAGTTGAAGAAAATAATATAAAAACTGATAAGCAATCAGGTAAGGACTTTAATAGGCAAAGTTATTTATTATTAAAGAATGAATTATTAAGACCTGGTGATACTTTAGTAATTAAAGAATTAGATAGACTTGGTAGAGATATGCAGATGATAAAAGATGAGTGGAGAGAGTTGCAAGATAAGGGAATAAATTTAGTTGTAATAGATCAACCAATTCTTAATACTGTTGGAAAGTCTGATTTAGAAAAATTACTGATATCAAATATTATTTTTGAATTACTTAGTTATATGGCTGAAAAGGAAAGACTTAAAATAAGGGATAGGCAGCGTGAAGGAATTGAAGCTAAAAAGTCCAGGGGTGAATGGGATGATTATGGAAGACCTAGAGTTCTTAATTTTAATAAATTTGCAAAAGAATATAGAAGAGTTTTAGATGGTGATATTAAGCCAGTAGAATGTATGAAATTATTAGGTATAACTAAGCCGACTTATTATAGATATAGAAAAGAATATGAGGTGAGCGATAGTGAGCAATTATAGGATAGGTTTATATAATCCAAAAGTTGAAAACAATTCAAAGCTAAAAGATTGTAGTATAATATTTGATAATTTAAGAGATTTAGAAAAACATATCCGAAAAGATGATGAAGTTGTGTTAGTCAGTGGTTATAGCATATATGGTTACGATGATGCTGAACTTATGAAACTTATAGATGATTATAACTTAAATATTTATATATCAGATGAAAATGGAAATAATCCAGTAAGTTCTAAGGCTCTTAGTAAAATGAAAATACATTTAATAATAGCAACAAATGAATATATTAGAGGAAGTATTGATATTATAAAAAAGTTTATTGAGTAAATGAATGTAATATTATTACTAGTTGTCTGAAATACATTTAATGTTGAATATAATTTATAGAATAGAGGATATTACCAAATTCTGTAGAATTATATCTATGGAAGGAGGTGGTATTATGTCTAAATATGTTGCGCCGTCATTAGAAGGAATTACATTTACTTGTCCATATTGCAATACGCTATCACAACAACAAAGAAATGAATCTGTATATTGGTATAATGAATCTGCAAAAAACTATGAACGACCTTCAGTTATAAATTATGAGAATAAGCCTTTTGAAATAACTATAACTACATGCCAGTCTTGTGAAAGATATCATATCTGGCATAATGATAAAATGTTATTACCAAATACGTCTAATATACCATTGCCACTAGGTGAAATGCATGATGATATAAAACAATTGTATAATGAAGCGAGGGATGTATTTCCACATTCTAAAAGAGCAACAGCTGCATTATTAAGATTAGCGCTACAAAAACTATGTGTGCATCTGGGAGAAAAAGGGAAAAATATAAATGATGATATTGCTAGTTTAGTTTCAAAAGGACTGCCAGTTGAGGTACAGAAAGCACTAGATTATGTTAGAGTTACTGGAAATAATTCAGTTCATCCTGGAGAAATGAATATTGAAGACAATGATGATATATGTTTAAGGTTGTTTTCAATGTTGAACTTCATTGTTGATAGGATGATAATTCAACCTAAGAAAATAGAAGAAGCTTTTGATTATTTACCTGAAAAAGCTAAGAATGCAATAGAAAAAAGAGATAATAAGTAAGAACTCTCAATAATGAGGGTTCTTTTTGTTTAGGAGGGATTATGAATGTATTATACTAGTTTTAAATGTAAAAGGTGTGGAAAAGAAGTTATTTTATTAACTGAACAACTTAATAGCACTTTGAAAGCTGGTAAATACATATCATGCTCTCATTGTGGTAGTAAAAATTTATTTAAAGAAACTGAAACAGATGATCTTAGGGAAGTTATGAAGGCTCGAAAATATAAAAGAAATTCTCGGGGATGTATGGAGCAGTATTAAAAGGAAAATGTTGACTCTTGTAGAATATTAATTCTATAGGAGGTGAAATTTATGGATGAATTTTTATATACAAATAAATGGTATTGGGAAGATATTGATGATGAAATGGAACCTAAGACATATACATGTTATAACTGTGGAAAAACTATATCATCAAAGGAAGGATATAATTGCTCAGAATCTGGTTATAATAAAGGTGAAAATGGTAAAATTTATATTTGTCATATATGTAAGAGACCCACTTACTTTTTATTTGACGAACAAATACCGGGTGAACTATATGGAGAAGAAATCAATCATTTACCAAGTGATATAAATAATGCGTATAATGAAGCTAGAAAATGTTTTTCAGTTAGTGCATATACATCATCAGTTTTATGTTGTAGAAAGATATTGATGCATATTGCTTGTGAAAAGGGTGCAAAAGAAGGAAAGGGTTTTGTGGAATATATCAATTACTTAGATGATAATGGGTATATTCCTCCTGATGGAAAAATGTGGGTTGATAGTATAAGAAAGCTTGGAAATAGTGCTACTCATAAGCTAGAGAATAAGACAGATAAAGAGGCACAACTGGCAATAAAGTTTACTAGTATGTTATTGAGAATAATATATGAGTTCCCTAAATTACTTGAAAATAATTAAAAAGGAGTGATAAAGCTTGAATATACCATTTGAATTTCCTAGTGATGAAGCTCGTAATAAATGGTTGCTTTATCACTATCTAAAAAAATCATATACTGATTTAGGAATTCCTGAAGATAAAGCAGAGGAATTAACTGATAATAGAATTATTGAAAACTCTAAAAATTTGTTTGGTTACCATGGATTAGCATGGCAATTAGGGCAAATAAGTTTAGAGTTTTTTTGTTTGTATTTTTTACAAGATATTTATTTACCTAAAGAAGATAATGCTGCAGCTCCAATGGCTGAAGTTCATCATGAAATGTGGAGAGATATACAAGAATCTGTAATTGGTACTGGACCAGAACAACTAGGTAGAGTAGTTTCAAGAGGTACCGGTAAATCTGCTTTTGGTACATTAGGTCCTAGTTGTTGGGTAGTAGCTTATAAGCATAAAACTTATGTATTAATATGTTCAGACATAGGGTCTACTGCTGAAAAATTTATCAAAGATATTAAAGATAATATGATTGATAATGAATATATTGAAAGTGCTTTTGGTAAAATACTAGATGATAAAAATAGAGATTTCATTTGTAACTCTACTCAGCTAGAGTTTACTAATAGAACTTTTATAGAAGCTATTTCTTCAAGTTCTCCAATGAGAGGTAGAAAATATAGAAATACTAGACCAGATTTAATTATTCTAGATGATTATCAATCCGAGGATGATGTTAGAACTGAAGAAGCAAGGGTTAAGAAGTGGAAGAAGTATTCTGATGATGTTAAGTTTGCTAAGCAAAGGCCTTTAAAAAGAAACGGTAAGATTATTAAAAAAGGTACAGTCCTTTTAGCGTGGGGAACTCAGCAGCATAAAGAATGTTTCTATTCTAGATTGTTAAAATCAGCAACATGGAAATTCAAAAAATACAAAGGTGTACTAATTGATGATTTCATTAATGATAAAGGTGAAAAAGTTAATGGATTAGATTACTACTTTTCTCATGGCTTATGGAAAGAATTTAGTGATATCTTACATGATTTTAAAAATGAGGATAGGCTTGAAGATGCTAAAGAGTTTTACTATAAACACGAAAAGGATATGCAGTTTCCTACTTTATGGAGTGAGTTCTGGGACTGCTTAGAACTGGCCCTTGATTACTATGAAAATCCTAATTCCTTTAAACAAGAGGTTCAAGGTGATGTTGATTCTATAGGGGAAAAATACTTTAAAAGAGTAAATACAGAGTTAAGATGTATTATTGAAACTCATGAATTTATAAAAACAATGCTTTGTGTGGATCCAGCTGCTTCAGGTGGTAAAAATAATGACTATAGTGCATTCTTAGTAGGTTCTGAAAGTAGTAATAGTAATAAATATGCTAGAAAAGCTAAGCTAGAAAAAATAAATGCTAGAAAAGAATTTGATAGATATATTAAAAAAATGGTTGATTACTTATTAGAATATGAGGATATCACTCATGTTAATATAGAAAAAAATACTTTTAATGGAGCTGATGCAAATCAACTTGAAAAAGCCATAAGTGAACATCCAGTCTTAAAGTATAGGAATATAACAATTATAAATGAAATGCAAAGAAGAAATAAGGATGATAAGATTTCTACAATAGTACCAGCAGTTAACAATGGTACTTTTATTTTTGCTGAAGAAGATACAGAATTTAGAGAGCAACTTATGGAGTTTGCTGGACAAAAGTTCACAGTGCATGATGATGCTGCTGACGTATCGGCTGAATTTTGGCTAAAGATTGATGAAATTAAAGTTGTTAGAAGAGTACAGTTACTAGATAGAAGATTATTTGGATTATAGGAGGTGTAAATCTTGAATATTAATGAAATTATAAAAAAGTTATTTAAAAAAGAAATTGGATTAGACCTTAATAATCCAGAACATTTGAAATTAGTTAAAAAAGCTCATGGATCTTATAATGTATTTAAAAATATTTATGATAAGATGTATCGATATTATAAAGGTGATACTGATG
>NZ_JAWGSV010000202.1:0-5667 GCF_032552055.1 Clostridium sp.
TACGGAAAGATTAGCTTTTGAAAAAGTACTGTAAAATGAAAGAATAATAATGTATATATTGAATAAATTTAGTAAAATCTATGGTTGATTCTATAGATTTTTATTTTTGTCTATGTTACAATATTATGATGATTTTACTGTATCAATAATAAGTATATAAGTTGTAATAAAGTTTTTACATTATATTAAGTAGTTTTTTATATTAAAACGTTAAGAAATTGAATTAACTTGACAACTTATATAAAAATTAAACTATATATGCTTTCAATTGATGTAGTTTACTTTAAAAGTATTTTTTTACTTAAAATTATATAAGACTGCAAGATGTAAATTGCTTATTGAAACATATATTGAATAATACAATTATTATTACTTATTTTATATTTTATTAATTCATACGGTTTTTAATTAAGTATAAAGTATTATATTATGGACCTTTATATTAGAAAGGAAAAGTAATATTATATTTCATACTTTTTTATTACTTAAAATTTACGAAAGGATGTGAAATACAGCTATGAAATTAATATTAAAGTACTTAAAGAATTATAAGTTAATTCTTCTATTAAATGTAATATCGGTATTTGGTTTTGCTTTAGTTGAACTTGGTATCCCAACTATTATGGCAAAGGTTATCGATACAGGAATAATAAATAATGATATAAATTATATTAAGAAAATGGGATTAATAATAGGCTTTATATCTATAGTAGGAGTTCTTGGAACAATTCTACTAGGGTATTGTTCATCTAGGATATCTTCAGGAATAACTAGGGATATTAGAAATGATATTTTTAAAAAAGCTCAAGAATTTTCTCATACTGAATATGATAAGTTTGGTGTATCATCTATGATAACTAGAACTACAAATGATGCCTTTGTAATTCTACAATTTACTAATACACTACTAAGAACTGCATTACTTACACCAGTAATGTTTACAGTAAGTTTAGTAATGATACTTAAAACTAGTCCATCATTATCCTTAGTTTTAGCTGTTGTAATTCCATTTATTATATTAGGAGTTGTGATCATAGCTAAAACTTCAGAACCATTATCTGAAAAATTGCAAAAAAGATTAGATAAATTAAATAGAATTTCTAGAGAAAACTTAACTGGTATTAGAGTTATAAGAGCTTTTGGAAATGATAAATACGAAGGAGAAAGATTTGGAAAAACTAATGAGTCATATGCAGATGTATCTAAAAAGTTAAACAAGCTTATGGCAGTTTCTCAGCCAACATTCTTTTTCCTTCTTAATATAGCTATTATAGCTATATTCTGGATATCTAGTAAAATGATTAATGTAGGTACACTTCAAGTAGGACAATTAGTAGCATTTATAGAATATCTATTCCATGCAATGTTTTCTATTATGTTATTTTCAATGGTTTTCGTTATGTATCCAAAAGCACAAGTTTCAGCAAATAGAATAATGGAAATTTTAAATGAAGAAAGTATAATAAAAAGCCCTAAAAATGGTGTTAAAGAAACAGAGATAAAGGGGCTAGTTGAGTTTGAAAATGTATCCTTTACTTATCCTAATGGAGAAGCTCATGTTCTTAAGGATATTTCCTTTAAGGCTAAAAAAGGAGAAACTATTGCCTTTATAGGAAGTACTGGTAGTGGTAAAAGTACATTAATAAATTTGATTCCTAGATTTTATGATGTAACAGAAGGTAGTATAAAAATAGATGGAGTAGATGTAAGAGATTATGATTTAAAAGCTCTTCGTAAGAAAATAGGATTTATTCCACAAAAGACACTGCTATTTACAGGTAGTATATCTAGTAATATTAGATTTGGTAAGAAAAATGCTGAGACTGGTGAAGTAGAATATTCAGCAAAAGTAGCTCAAGCATATGACTTTATTTCTCGTAAGCCTAAAAAGTTTGACGAACATATAAGTGAAGGTGGAGCGAATGTATCTGGTGGTCAAAAGCAAAGACTTTCAATAGCTAGAGCTATAGTAAGAAGACCTGAAATATATATATTTGATGATAGCTTCTCAGCTTTAGACTTTAAAACAGATGCTGTTTTAAGAAAAAAACTTAAGTCAGAAACAAAGGATTCAGTAGTGTTAATAGTAGCTCAAAGAATAGGCTCTATTATGGATGCAGATAAAATTATAGTATTAAATGAAGGTGAAGTAGTTGGAATTGGTAAACACAAAGAATTATTAAAGACTTGTGAAATATATCATGAAATAGCTTCATCACAACTTACAGAGGAGGAATTAAGCAATGAATAAGTTTAAATCAGTTGTTAAAAAGATATCTCCTTTTGTTAGTAAATATAAATGGTCATTTTTTGGTGCAATATTATTTATAGTTTCAGCTGCTGTTTTTACAGCTATAGCTCCAAGAACAGAGGGACTTATTATAACTCAATTAACTAAAGACTTTGAATCTATAGTAAAAGGAATTACTGGAGCAGAAGTTAATTTTAGTTATATTGCTAAAGTATTAGTTGTTTTATTTATTGTTTATATAGGAAGTGCTGGTTCAACCTTTATTGCTAGTTTTTTATTAACAAATGCAATTCAAAATACAATGAAGGATATAAGAGATTCAGTTCAAAGAAAAATAAGTAAGCTTCCAATTAAATATTTTGATGGAAATAGTTATGGAGATGTATTAAGTAGAATTACGAATGATGTTGATACTATAGCTAATGCTCTTCAACAAAGTTTTGTTCAAGTAGTAAATGCTATATTATCATTAAGTTTAGCCTTAATAATGATGTATTCAATTAATTTTAAATTAGCACTATTAGCTACTTTAATAATTCCATTAAGTCTTATTATTACTAAGATCATAGTAAATAAATCACAAAAGCTATTTAATAGACAACAAACTGCATTAGGTAAGCTTAATGGAAGAGTACAAGAAATGTATACAGGATTTAATGAAATAAAATTATATGGTAAGGAAGATGATGCTCTTAAGGACTTTATGGAAACAAATGAAGAACTTAGAGCTACAGGATTTAAGGCTCAATTTATATCAAGTATTATGTCTCCATTAGTAGGACTTGTAAGTTATTTAGGAATTGCACTTGTAGGTGTTGTAGGAGCTATAATAGCTTTAGGTGGAGGAATTACAGTAGGTAATCTTCAAGCATTTATAAGATATATTTGGCAAATAAATCAGCCTTTATCACAAGTAACACAATTATCTTCAGCAATGCAATCAGCAGTTTCAGCAAGTCATAGAGTATTTGAATTCCTTGAAGAAGAAGAGGAAGTACATGATATTGAAAATACTATTAAAGTAGAAGAACCAAAAGGAAATGTCACTTTTGAACATGTAAGATTTGGATATAGTGAAGATAAGGTGTTAATAGAGGACTTAAGTGCAGAAGTTAAGAGCGGTCAGATGGTTGCAATAGTAGGACCAACTGGAGCGGGAAAGACTACACTTATTAATTTATTAATGAGATTCTACGAAATTCAAGGTGGTTCAATTAAAATTGACGGAGTAGATATAAGAGATATGAAACGTGAAGATTTACGTTCTATTTTCGGAATGGTTCTTCAAGATACTTGGTTATACAATGGTAGCATTTATGACAATATAAAATATGGAAGGTTTGAAGCAACTAAAGAAGAAGTAATTGAAGCAGCGAAAATTGCTAACGTACATCACTTTATAAAAACTCTTCCTGATGGATATGATATGTTATTAAATGAAGAAGCTTCTAATATATCTCAAGGTGAAAAGCAATTATTAACTATTGCTAGAGCTATTCTTAAAGATCCAGCTATATTAATTCTTGATGAAGCAACTAGTTCAGTAGACACTAGACTAGAATTATTACTTCAAAAAGCTATGAGAAATATAATGAAGGGTAGAACTAGCTTTGTTATAGCCCATAGACTTTCAACTATAAGAAGTGCTGACTTAATTTTAGTTATTAATGATGGTAATATTATTGAACAAGGAACTCATGAAGAGTTAATGAAGCAAGGTGGGTTTTATGAAAATCTTTATAATAGCCAATTTGCTGATAAAGAAGAAGTAAATTAATTTTAACAATAATAGTACCCCACTTTAAGGTAATGCATAGTTTATATTATAGCTATGGCTTAGAGGTGGGGTTTTTTGGCTAGAAGAAGGCATCATAGGAGAAGAGGAAGGTCAGCAGCAGACTTCTTTGGAGGTAGAAGAGCAGAAGAGGAAAGAGTAGGTGCAAGTACTGGGGAAGCAGGAGAAGAAAGTACGACTACAAGTAGAGAAGAGTTACTCAAGGAATTAGGAATAATAAATTTAAGTTTAGAAACAGTTAAAGTAATAGTTTTTGCTACACTTCTAAACCTTTATTATGTGTATAGTTTAAGAGCACAAACTATAGACGCCTTGTGTGACACGGATTTAAGTGATAATTTTATAGATACAACAAACTTTCCAAGAATAACAAATGATATCTTTCTATATACTACAGGAGTTTTTTTAATATTAAATTATACTCTTTTTAAAGAAAGTGTATCTGAACATAAAGATGATTTAGATAATAAAGAGGTAGGGGCAGCAAGAAGATCATTTTTGGCAAGTTTATTTACTTTTCTAGCTGTAACTTTAAGTAGAAATAATTTAGAATTATAAAAAAGAGGTAATATCAAAAATGATTTAAATTTGATATTACCTTTTTTAATTTTATTAGCTTAAGTACTTAAAGAAATATAAATGTTAGTTTTCTAAAGTTTTTTCAGTTGTTTAGTAATGTATCCACCTCTAAATTGAGTAGGTTCATATGAAACTATAAAGGCGTTTTTTTCAAGAGATTGAATTAAAGATATAACCTCATTTTCCCTACTTCTATGGGAAACAATTTCGAGTTTATATCTTTTTTCTTTATTAATTCCCTCGCCTTCATATGTTGTAACTCCAAATCTTAGTTCTCTAAGTTTATTTATTAAACCTTCATTATAATTAGTTAAATTAACATGAATAGATCTATATCCTATTGCAAGCTTTTCTTCAATTCTTCCGCCTATATATACACCTATGCCATAGCCTAAGATATAAGAGCCTATATTTAAAAAGTTCTTTAAGTCAGAAAAAACAATTCCTAAGCTAACTATATAAATAATTGCTTCTAAAAAAGCAAAAAGTGATGCCTGTACCTTTTTACCTTTAACAACAAAGGTAGTACGTAAAGTAAGAAGTGGAACATAAATTAACTGCAATACAAATATTGCTAATGCATTTATCAAAGTAATCCCTCCTATGTTTTAATAATTCTATTATAAAATAAGTGGATAAAAATTTCATATTAGGGATATTTAAGTATAGACAGTAATTTGCAGTATTTGGGATAATGAGATGGGTAATGTTTGGTTTTAAAAAATTTATCTATAAAAAGACTAATATTATTGTACACATTTCAGATACTTAATTGTCTTATTAATATAAGGCCTTAATCTTAAGAAGGGAGAAGTAATGGATAAAGATTTAATTATTAATTTATATAAAGAGCAGTTTAATATTATTTGTCTTTATTTAATAAAGTGTGGATGTAGAATTAGCGATGTTGAAGATATAGTTCAAGATAGTTTTATAAAGGCTATGGAATACATAACTGAAGTAAATATTAAAAATCTACCTTCTTGGTTATTTAAGGTGTCTATAAATAATTATAAAAATATATATCATGAGGAAGATTTTA
>NZ_JAWGSV010000203.1:0-5665 GCF_032552055.1 Clostridium sp.
TTGTAAAGCTATGGGAGATTCTGTATTTAGCAACTTACCTATTTTCTTTGCAATCGGTGTTTCTTTTGGGTTAGCAAAGAAAGAAAAGGGTTGGGCAGCTTTCTCAGGAGCAGTTGGGTTCCTAACAATGCATTTAATTATAAGTACATTATTTAAATTAAATGGAATAGGACCAGATACAACATCAATAGAATATTACACTAGTACAGGAATGAGTCAAATTGAGGCTGTTAGATATAAATCTTTATATACAAGTGTTTTAGGTTTCTTCTCATTTAATATGGGTATATTCGGAGGTCTAATAATTGGATTTACAACAGCTATTTTACATAATAAATTTTATAATATAAAACTTCCATTAGTATTGGAATTCTTTGGCGGTACTAGAACAGTACCAATATTAACTTTATTAGCTGGAACAGCTTGGGCAATTATTTTATATTTCGTATGGCCATCAATTGGATTAATGTTAGCAAGTTTTAGTGATTTCATAAGAAATACTGGATTATTTGGAACTTTTGTATGGGCAATAGCTGATAAGGGACTATTACCATTAGGTTTACATCACTTAATTACAACTCCACTAAGATTAACTCAACTTGGAGGAACAATGGAGGTTTGTGGTCAAATATATGAAGGTACAACTAATATTTATATGGCACAATTAGCTTGTCCTGACTCAGGTAAGTTATTAGTAAGAGGATTTACTTCAGGACGTATATTACTACATTTTGGTGGATTAGTAGGTGCTGCATTAGCAATGTATCAATGTGCACATAAGAGTAAGAGGAAAGCAGTTGCAGGACTACTAATACCGGTAGTTGCAACAATGATTCTATTCGGTGTTACTGAACCAATTGAATTTACATTCTTGTTTGTTGCTCCATGGTTATTCTACTTAGTACACGTTCCTCTAACAGGATTAGCCTTTGTTGTAGGTGAAATGTTTAATATATCTGTATATGGTGGATCTATAAAGGATATGTTACCTACATTTTTACAACCAGAAAAACTATATTTAACACCATTTTTATTTTTAATACCGATATTCTTTGCAATATATTATTTCTTATTTAAATATCTAATATTAAAGTTTGATATTAAAACTCCAGGTAGAGATACTAAGGAAGAAGATGATGTTAAATTATTTACTAAGAAAGAATATAAAGAAAAAGTAGAATCTAACAAGAAGAGAGAAGATGAACCTAAAGTAGAAGGAAGTATTTTAGCAAATAAAATAGTAGAAGCCTTAGGTGGAAAAGAAAATATTCAAAATGTAGGTAACTGCATGACTAGACTACGTGTAACTGTGAAAGATGATAGTTTAGTAGTAGATGAAAGCGAATGGATAAATAAATTAGAAGCTCATGGAGTAGTTAGAAAAGGAAATTCGATTCAAATTATATATGGGACAAGAGTTCCAATGGTTGCAGGAGATGTAAGAGATCTATTAGATGAAGAATAATACTGGCTTATAAGAAGGAGAAATATATGGATAAGAAGATACATGCAATTTCGCATACACACTGGGATAGAGAATGGTATTTTACTGATAGTGAATCTAGAGTTTTATTATCAAAAGCATTAGATGAAATAATTGAGGCTTTAGAAAACAATCCGGATTTTTTATACTATCATTTAGATGGACAAAGTTCATTAATTGAGTCTTATTTAGAGCAAAAGCCAAATGAGAGAGAAAGAATAGAAAAATTAGTAAGTGAAGGAAGATTATTAGTTGGTCCATGGTATACTCAGCCAGATATTTTTAATATAAATGCAGAATCTATTGTAAGAAATTTTAAATATGGAATTGAATATGCAGAAGATTTAGGCAAAAGTATGGATATTGCATATTTACCAGATACATTTGGTTCAAATGCTCAATTGCCACAGATAGCTAATGGTTGTGGTTTAACAGGAATAATAGTAAGACGTGGATATAGCCCTGAGGTACATGGAGATACTGAATTAGTATGGAAATCTTTAGATGGAACTGAAGTGCTTACAGCGGTACAAGCTTATGGATATTCTGTAGGTCATCCTGTAAGAGGTGCAAGAAATAGAAACTTTGATAAGGAACATTTAAAAATTGAGACATATCCATTAATGGAAAGTGTAAAAAAATTATCAGCATCTCAGCATGTTATGTGTCCAATTGGAGGCGACCAAGTAAGTGTTGATAAAGATTTCAACTTATTTGTTGACAAGTTAAATGAACATAAGACTACTGATGATGAGTATATACAAAGTTCGTTGCCAATATATATGGATGAAATAAGAAAAGAAATCGATAATTTCAAAGTGTTTGAAGGCGAATTTAGAACTCCAGTATATTCAAGAGTGCATAAAACAATAGGTTCATCAAGATATGATATAAAAGATGCTAATCATGTAGCAGAACAACATTTAATTAGAGTTTCAGAACCAATTACTGCAATAGCAAAGGATTTAAATTTTTGGTATGATCAAACATCATTAGAAAGAGCCTGGAAGTTGATTTTACAAGCTCATGCCCATGATAGTATGGGAGGGTGTAATTCTGATGAAACAAATAAGGAAATAGTTGAAAGATGTATTAAGGCAGATCAAATTGCCATTGCAATATATAATATTTTAGCTAAAAATATAGTTCTAAATATTGAAAATAATGAATATAATTCTTATTTCACTATTTTCAATGGAGGATTAACAAATAATGCTAAACGTAGTAAACATATATTAGTTACGGATTCTTCTAACTTTAAGCTATTTGACGATAAAAATAATGAAGTTAAATTTGATATAGTAAAGCAAATTAAAATTAAAAAGCCAAGAAAAGTATTATTAACAGTAAATGGTGAGGTAGAAGAAAATGTTGATGAATACTACTATGTAAGTAATATTTATTTAGGAGATACATTTATTCCTACTTTAGGATACACTACATTATTTATAAAAGAAGAAAATAATGATAATAGTGAAGACGAAAATAGTAAAACTAATAAAGTAGAAAATGATTTCTATATAATTGAAGTAGAAAATGGTAAGTTATCTCTATTTGATAAAGAAACTAAAAATAAATATATAGATTTTGTTTATTTTGAAGACGTAGCAGATGATGGTGATTTATATGATTTCTCCCCTATAGATGGAGATACTCCAATAATTATAAAAAATGTAGAAGTTGCTAATAGTCAAATTAAGAGTATGTATAGTGAGTTAGAATTAAAATATGAGTTTGAACTACCAAAATCACTATTAGAAAATAGACAAGGAAGAACTAGTGATGTTGTATCGCAATGTATAAAATTATCTTGTAAGCTTTGGAAAGATAGCAGAAGAATAGAGTTAACAGCAACTTATAATAATGAAGTTGATGATCATAGATTAAGAGCAATATTTGATCTAGGAAAATCTATTAATGAAGTATATGCTGATTTACCATTTGGATATATAAAAAGAGATAGTAACACAGATATAGATTTAAAGATTTCTGCTGAATATAATGTAAATATAGAACCGTTACAGAATACTTTAATAGTACCATTTGATCAAAATGACTACATGTCATTGTTAGTTAAATCAATTAAAGAATATCAAATTATTGATAATAATAAAATTGGTATATCTCTATTTAAGGGAGTAGGACAATTAGGTAAGAATGACTTAGTATATCGTCCAGGTAGAGCTTCGGGTAGAGAATATGCAGCTCCAGATGGACAATTAAGAAAAGAATTAACTTTTGATTTTGCCTTTGAACTATATAATAATGAAGAAAATGTACCGTTTTATAAAACATTATCAAGTTTAGATGAATACTTAAATCCATGCTTTAGTTATCAAAATCAGGATTTAAAGAAAGATGTACAAAGACTAGGTTTCTTTGATATATCTGTAAAAGAGAATAAAGTTAATACATCATATGGATATTTAAATTCTGAATACTTAATGGAATCTAAATTAATATTTAGTTCTATTACAGAAACTAAGAGTGGAGATAAACTATTAAGATTATTTAATCCATCTGATAATGAGATAAATATTGATATTTCTAAAATACCTCTATATGGAAAAGCATATAAATCAGATTTTCTAGGAAACAATATTGAAAATTTAGATAAGTGTGTGGTAAATAGATTCCAAGCTATCAATATATTAATAAAATAAATTGGAGGATGAATTAGATTATAAAAAGATCTAATTCATCTTTTTAGTGATAAGTAGTAAGATTTGTAGAAGAGGAGTATAAATTATGATTTTTAATAAGGAATGGTTAACTAAAAGCAAAATACGACTATTATTTATAGTTATGGGATTTTTAGTGGTAATTGCCTTTTTAGTATCAATTATTGTAACTGCAACTAATAAAAGAATACATAGAACTATGGATGATATGAATCAAATTTCTTATGAAGAACTCTTTAATAAAAATGATGATAAGTATTTTGTTTATTTTTATCAAGATGAATGTATAGTATGTAAAGAAATTAAAGATGAAATAATAAAATATTCAAAAAAAGGTGAAGTACCAATTTATGCATTAAATATGGGATTACCAAGTAATGAAGAAGGTTGGTATGAATGGGAAAAACATCATGAGCAATTTGATAAAGAAATTGGTATTATAAGTGAAAATGGTAAAAAAGAATTCTTTGATGGAGATACAGAAGAAAAGTATACAAATGATACTGAAGTAAATTGGGAAATCATAAATGAGGATAGCAAGATAATTGCTAAGAATAATACTCCATATATAAATATTGATGAATTTTCAAATGGAAATGTAAAAATAGCAACAACTCCATCTATGATTTTAGTAGAGAATAATAAATTCAAAGAATTTTATTCTACTGTAACAGAGATATTTAATGAGTTAAATACTTACTACTAAATATAAGTTAATATTAAATATGAAAAATTAAGGAGCTTAAAGAATGTATCCAATAAAATTCGAAAATTTATATTACGAAAAGGTCTGGGGAGGAAGAGACTTAGAAGAATTTAGAGAAAATCTTCCGTCAGGAAATATAGGTGAAAGCTGGGATATAGCATGTCATCCTAATGGCATGAGTATAGTTTCTAATGGAGAATTAAAAGGCAAGACTTTTAAAAAGATAATTGAGATGTATGGTAAGGATTTATTAGGTGAGAAAGTTGACGTGGAAGAATTTCCTTTATTAGTTAAATTGATAAATTCAAAGGAAAAACTATCAGTTCAAGTACATCCTGATGACGAATATGCAAAAAAAGTGGAAAGCTCTTTAGGAAAAACAGAAGCATGGTATGTTGTCGATGCTAATCCAGTAGCTTCATTAATAGTTGGAACAAAAGATTGTGATAAGGAAACTTTTGAGAAGGCTATAAAAGAAGGTAGAATAGAAGATTATTTAAATAAAATAGAAGTAAAAAAAGGTGATTGTTTTCTTATAAATAGTGGTCTTGTACATGCTATATGTGAAGGTGTTATTATAGCTGAGATACAGCAGAACAGTGATATTACATATAGAATTTACGATTATGGAAGAGCGAGAGAAATTCATGTAGAAAAGTCTTTAGATGTAATTAAATTTGATTTAGAAGTATTAAATTTAAGTGGAATTGAATTTAAAGAATACGATGAATATAAAAAAGCTATTCTTTGTAAAAGTACTTATTTCACAATAGAAAAGTATGTAATAAATAAAGA
>NZ_JAWGSV010000204.1:0-5618 GCF_032552055.1 Clostridium sp.
TAATTATTCATTTTCAATTTTAATTCTGAATTATTATAAGGGGCTGTTTTTTCAACATCCCCTTATATACAGTATTTATATAGTTATTTAATAATTTTGCTTACTAAATCCCTAATTTTTAATTTTTATTTTCTACATTGCTAAAGTTACTATTCCTGCTAAAGATAAAGCAAGTAATACTATACCAGCAATTACTCTATATATAGCAAAGATTCTCATTGGTTTCTTCTTTAAGTAACTTACAAACATATCCATAACTATTATTGATACAATAAATGCTACTATAAACCCAACTATTAAAGCTACTATATATGTAGAATTCATTATAGAATAATCAAAGTTAAATAAATCCATAGCTGAAGAACCAACCATAGCTGGAACTGCTAAAAAGAAAGAAAACTCTGCTGCTACTGGAGTTGAAAGTCCAGCAACCCAACCTCCCATTATAGTAGATGCACTTCTTGACATTCCTGGCCACATAGATAAAACTTGGAATAATCCAACCTTTAATGATTGCATTGGAGTTAAGTCAAAAACATCTACAGTTGGAGTTTTACCTCTCTTAGATGTCTTATTTCTAAATAAGTTTTCCATAATAATTAATAATATACCACCAACTATAAAACCAACTATAACTGCTGAAGGTTTAAATAAACCTTTAATTTTGTCATATAAAGTTAATCCTATTATTAGTGCTGGTATTGATGCTATAATTACGTTTATACCAAATTGAAAGCCTTTCTTTCCTTTTTTTCCACCTGAAAATATAAAAGTAAAGAAATCTACAACAGCTCCCCATAATTTATTCCAATATAATACTACTACCGCAAGTATCGCTCCTAGCTGAATTACAACTTCAAACATAGCTGCAAATTCTTCTGCTCCTGCTGCTCCTGATCTAAATCCAATTAAACTACCAACTAAAATCATATGCCCAGTAGATGATACAGGTACAAATTCTGTTAGACCTTCTACTATTGCTATTATTATAGCCTTAAATATATAGATAAAATCTAAACCCATTATTTTCCCTCCTTAAAACTTCCTATATTACAACAATTTTTATTATAACTGTATTATTATTTACTGTCTATTACCTAAAATATTAAGATTTTCTTATTAATTACTTACTTCAATTGAACTTACTGTATTTTCTCCATCTAAAGAAAGAGAAATAACATTATCACCTTCATTAAATAATATATCTGTATACTTATTCACTTTTCTATATTCATTATCATTTTCTTTTAAATAGTATTCATCTAGTATTTTTCCATCCTTAAAAGCCCCAACAATAAAGCTTTGTTTTTTATTATCCTTATCTTCAGCCTTTTCTTGTTTTTTCATTAATATTAAATAAGCTTTTTCATCCTTAGTTTCTGTTTTATCTATAGGATTCTTATTAATTATATCTTTATTCTCTGTAAATATAGTAGGACCTACATAATTCCCCTTAAATTTTAAAGCTATAGAGTCCGTATCCTTAATATAAGTTATATAACTATTACTTCTTTTCATATCAGTAGTATTATCAATGTTAATTGTATATGTATATAATGTTTTCTTTAGCATTGGAATATAATCACTTCTCTTACTACTTCCTGTATAATTATAATTTCTAATATCATTTTCTAGAACTTCCATAGCACTACAAGGGAACCCCTCATTATCAAAGTATCCCTTATCTATGAAGTCGATCATAACCCACTTGTTATATTCTTTACTCCAATATTCAACAATATAATATGATTTTTCTTTATTAGATCCTACATTAGTTCTTTTAAATTCACCAACTCTTGCTGTGTATCCTAGACTTTCAAGGAAATCTCTATATATAATCCCAAGGTCCTTTGCCGACACCTTCTTTTCACCTGTTTTTTCCTTAAGAATATCAAATCCATTTATCCTACTTGTGCTTGGCACATCATCAAATGTAATAATATTTCCTAAAACCTCAGCAACCTTAATCGCCTTGTTAAGTTGTCCATCTACACCTTTAACCTTTGCTTCTAAATCATAATTATCTTTTAAAACCTTTATCTTTTCATCATCAGACTTACTATAAAAAAACTCTATATTATTTTCATTATATATATTGTCCCATTTTTTTATTGATAAATCATTAGTAAACTTACCATTAAAAGTATAGATAAATGCTAATGCACAAATCATAATTACGATTCCAGCAATAAGAATTCTCTTAAATATCTTCATATAAACTCCCCCTATATACATAGTATTAAAATAGTGCTGTCGCACAATGAAAAATTAAGAATGAATAATGAAAAAATTAATGAAAAAACTCCCGAAGGAGTTTTTAAAAGAAATTAATTTTAATAATTCTTCATTTTTAATTTAGACTATTTTTGCAACAGCCTCATAATTAACAATATTAATTATTTGCAAATTTATCTTTATGCTATTTTAAAAGATTAGATCAATACCAGCTGTATCAAATTCTTTTGTTTCATCTTCTAAAAATTCATCATAAAGCTTCTTCGCTTTATTATAGTTGCTTACTAACTTTTCCTTAATAGCTTCATCTAATGAAACAGGCATATCTTCATAAGCAGACTTAATATTATCAAAACCTCTTGCAATATCATTTTCAACAGTCATATAATACCATCCTGCATTATTTAAAGCTATCGAATCTTTCTCATTCATTGAGTAAGCTTTTCTAATTAGTTCTATTCCCTCATCAAAATTCGAGTTATTAAGATATATTGTACCTAATATTCTATAATAATCTGAATTATTTTCATCTAGTTTTATTGCTTCTTCTAAATATGGAATTGCTTCATCATATTTTTCATTTTTAATCTTAAAGTCAAAAATTTTCTTATATAAACTACTATCTTCTTTTTTTATTTCTAACAATAATTCATAGTATTTCATACCTTTATCATTATTTGATTGATAATTAGTATAATAATCTGCAACACTCATTATCAACTTATAATTAAATGGATCCTTTTGAAGAGCTGTTCTATAATAAACTTCTATTGGTTCAAATTTGCCCATTGCAATTTGAAGTCTAGGAAGTAAACTTCCATAAGTATTTGAATATTTAGAATCAGCAAGTACTGCCTTTTTTGCATAGCTTAGTGCTTCTTCTAATTTATTATTATATTCACTCTTTAGCGATAATAAATAATATGTTGTGTATGACTCTTTATTCCATGCTTTTGCTTTCTTTGCAGCTTCATTTATATAGTCTTCTGCTTCAGCTTTTTCCCCAAGGTTATTGTAAGCTTCAAAATTAACTAAATCTACACCTATGTTAACTATACCATCTGCTTCTAATTCCTTAGTTAATTCAACAGCTTTTTCAGATGTATTTTTTGATATAGCATATGTCTTAGCTAATAATGTCTTATATGCATTATCTCCCGTAACATTAACCTTTTTTTCTAGACCTTCGATTAATTTTTTATTATCATAAACATAAATATTATTTATAACATCATAAATCTTAAGCTCGTTTTTATCTATTTCCATAGCAGATTTTAAAAGTTCTAGTCCTTTATCCCATCTGTCTAACATTACATTCATATTAGCAACTACTGCTGCGTCATAAGCCGATTTATCGTCTAATGGATATTTTTCTATTAATTCTTCTGCTTTATATGTATATCCTTTAACTAAATATGCTTGAAATAATATATTTAATGTATCTTTATTACTACAATAATCACTAATATATTTTTCTCCAAAGGTAATAACTTCATCATATTCACCATTTGATGCAAATGTAAATAACATGGAGTTAGTTAATTCAATGTCTTTTTCCTTATATTTAGCATAACCCTCTTCTTTTATTATTTTATCTCTAATAACTATTATTTCCTTTAAAAGAGAGTTTGATTTCTTTGTTTCACCTTTCAATGAATAAATATCAGCAATTTTAGCACTCCACATAGGCCAATCTTCTTTACTTTGAAGAGATTTATACTCTTCAACAGCCTCATCATACTTATTATCATAAGCCAAAACTTCGGCAGTATTTTTAGTAATTTCAACTTGTTCTATAGCAGTTGTCCCTCTAATAACTAGTACCATAAATAATATTAACAAACATGATGTACCAATTATTACTATAGGTTCCGTATATTTATTCTTTTCATTTGCTTTTTTATACTTTGTAGCTACTTTTTCACATGCCCTTTTTATAAATCTAAAAAACGACGAAAAACCTCGTGACACCTTTCTAATAAACGGTTTCACCGGCTTCAATATAGCAGAAAAAAGTGATTCAGTCTCCTTCATTTCTACCTCCACAAATTAAGATTATCTTAGTGTTTAACGATATTATAAATTTTATCAAAGTTTTTAAGTATTTACAATTAAATATTTAAATTTGTAAATATAAATTTAAAAATTGGAGTTTAAATCACCCCAATTTTTAATCACTATTTAAATATTATAATTTATTAAGTAATTTAATGTAGATTACTAAGTTATCTAGATTTCCTCAAATAAATTTAGTCAAAATAGAATATATAGCCGGTGCTAAAAATACAGTCATAATCCCTGCTATTCCTATTGATAAAGAACTCATTGCTCCTTCTGTTTCTCCTAATTCAAAAGCTTTTGTAGTTCCAACAGCATGAGATGCTGTTCCTATTGCAATACCCACAGCAACTCTATCATTTATTCTAAATACTTTACATATTAATGGCCCTATAACAGCACCTATTATTCCTGAAACAACTATAGCTAATACAGTAACTGGTGCTAATCCACCTAACTGATTAGTTATTTCTATTCCTATTGGAGTTGTAACAGACTTTGAAACTAAAGAAATTGTTAGTATCTCTTCCATACCTAAAATATTTGAAATCCATACCACTGAAGAAATACTTACCGCACTTCCTATTAAAATCCCCATTATTATAGGAAGTAAATACTTTTTCAAAAGTTGCAATTGTTTATATAAAGGAACTGCCAAAACAACCGTGGCTGGTCCTAAAAACATATTTATAAATTCTCCTCCACGATTATAATCTTCCACACTTACATTGAAAATTATTAAAAATCCAATTACTAAAATAATTGCAATTAAAAGCGGATTAAATACAGGGATTTTTGTTTTCTTATAAATAAACAATCCAATTTCAAAGGCTACTAAAGAAATAACTAATCCAAATAAAATATTTTCTGTTAATAAACTCATTTCTATCCTACTTCCTTTCTTACTTTCCCTTTTTAGCCTTAATAACTAACTGTACTATAGTCCCCGTTACCACTATCACTATTGCTGTGGTCACAATACATAATACTAAAATTGATATAAGGTTAGCTTTAATTAAATCAAATGATGAAATTAATCCAACACCTGCTGGTATAAAGAAGAAAGCTAAATGATCTAGAAAGAAATTTGATACACTTTCTATTTTTTCTACCTTAATAACTTTAGTCATTAATAATAATAACAAAATTATCATTCCTAATATATTTCCTGGTAAAGGAAGTGAGAATCCTTTGGAAATAACCTCTCCAATTAAATATATACCGAGGATTAATATTGCCTCTCTAAAAATCTTCATTTTATTATCCTCCTTAACTATCTAAATTATAATTTATCACTAATAAAAAGATATGTAAATCCATTAAAC
>NZ_JAWGSV010000205.1:0-5565 GCF_032552055.1 Clostridium sp.
GTATATTATTAAATAGAGTATATGATATTTTAAAAAGTATATCACATATAATGTTTTAATCATTATTTTTAAGATAAAAGGAGAGTAAATTAATGTCAAATTGTATTATTGCTCAATCTGGTGGTCCAACTTCTGTAATAAATTCTAGCGTAGTAGGTTTAGTACAAGCTAATAAGGATATTAAAGCCTTCGATAAAGTATATGCTGGTTTAAATGGAATAGAAGGAATTTTAAATGGAAATATTATAGAATTAAGTGCTTTTTCTGAGGCCGAACTTAACACCTTTAGATATACCCCATCTTCTGGTTTAGGTTCATGTAGATATAAAATGAAGAAATTAGAAGAGTCATCAAGTGAATATGATATGCTATTAGACATATTAAAAGCTAATGATATAAAAGCTTTCTTTTATGTTGGTGGAAATGACTCAATGGATACTATTTCTAAACTAGGTGATTATGCTAAAAAAACTGGAATAGATATAAAATTTATAGGAATCCCAAAAACTATAGATAATGATTTAATGCATACAGATCATACTCCTGGCTTTGGTAGTGCTGCTAAGTTTATTGCAACAACTACTCTGGAAACATACTTAGATTCATCAGTTTACATAAATAATGGGATTTTTATATTAGAAACTATGGGAAGAGATACTGGTTGGCTAGCTGCATCAGCTTGTCTTGCTAGAATTGATAATAAACAAGTAGCAGACTTTATTTACTTGCCTGAAACTGTTTTTGATGAAGATAACTTTTTAGAAGATGTTAAAAATAAATTTATAGAAAATAATAAAGTATTTATAGTCGTTTCTGAAGGAATAAGAAATTCTGAAGGTAAGTTTATCTCAGAAACAAAGAAACAAGCACACGATAAATTTGGACATGCTCAATTAGGTGGTGTAGGTAATTATTTAAAAAATCTAATTATATCATCAGGTATTACTAATAGAGTTAAGGCTTTAGAACTTGGAGTACTACAAAGATGTGCTATTCACTGTGCTTCTGATATAGATCTAAAAGAAGCCTTTGAAGTTGGTTATTCAGCATTAAAATTTGCTTTAGAAGGTAATAGTGGATATATGGTTGCTATTAAAAGAGAATCAAACTCTCCATATAAAACATCTCACGTTTTAATTGAAGCAAACAAAATAGCAAACAACGTTAAGTATTTCCCTAAAGAATTAATAAATGAAAGAGGAAACAATATTAAAGAAGAAGCTTATGAATATTTTGCACCATTAATATCTGGAACTCCTTCTTTAGTTATTGATAATCACCTTCCAAAATTCAAAACCTTTAATAATGCATAATAAAGAATGTAAAATTTATAATGTAGAATGTAAAATTACAGTAATAATTCTTACAGAATTATATTTAAAATATAGTTTTTAAAACTCAGCTTCGACTGAGTTTTTTTCCTTAGTTCTTCACTTCTCACTCTATCTCTTCACTTTTAATTCTCAATTTTCCATGCTTCTTCACTTTTCCCTCTTAACTCTTCACTAATTCCCCCATTCCTGATTCCTTAATTGTTTCATTCTTTCATTCTTTCACTTTTTTATTTTCTCCTATTTGCTTAGGCAAGTACCTTAGAGTATAATAATATTGTTAATTTTGTGATTTACGTAATTTAAATATAGTTAAAATAAATTGGAGGACCATTATGATAGTTTTAAGTTGCAGAGATATATCGAAAAGCTATGGAATTCAGGAAGTATTAAAAGATATTACTTTTTCAATAAATGAAGGTGATAAAGTTGGAATTATTGGTAGTAATGGAGAGGGGAAATCTACTCTATTTAAAATAATAACTAAGGAATTATCACAAGATAGTGGTGAAATTTTTATAGATAAAAATAGAACTATTGGCTATTTAACTCAACATGTAGATTTGGATATGGAAAACACTATTTATGATGAAATGAACTTAGTTTTTAAAGATTTATTAGATATAGAAGAAAAACTACATATCCTTGAAAGGAAAATGGCTGAGCCTTATACTGAGGAAAATGCTGCTTCACATGAAAAAGCAATTAAGGACTATACTACTCTTCAAGATCTTTATTCTCATAAAGGTGGCTATACATATAAAGGAGAAATATCTAGGGTATTAAAAGGTCTTGGATTTATGGAAGATGACTTTAATAATATTATAAGCACTTTAAGTGGAGGTCAAAAAACAAGAGTAGCCCTATGTAAGCTATTGCTTAAAAAACCTGATATTATTCTTTTAGACGAACCTACAAACCACTTAGACTTAGAGGCTATCGAATGGCTTGAAGATTACCTTAAAAATTATAAGGGAACAGTACTTATAATTTCCCATGATAGATTTTTCTTAGATGCTGTAACTAATAATACCTTTGAAGTAATTAATGGACATGTAAATTGTTATAACGTACCATATACAAAATATATTGAACAAAGAAAGAAAAAATATGAAACCCAATTAAAAGCATATAATCTTCAACAAGCAGAAATTAAAAGACAAGAAGCTATTATAGAAAGATTTAGAAGTTTTAATAGAGAAAAAAGTATTCGAGCAGCTGAAAGTAGAGAAAAAGCTTTAGATAAAATGGAAAAACTAGATGCACCCGACAGGGAAAAGGATGCTTCTAAAATCAACTTCGAGACTTCAGTGAAAAGTGGCCATGATGTTCTTCATATAGAAGGTTTATCAAAAAGCTATGACGATAAAACACTTTTTAATGGTCTTTCCTTAGATTTAAAAAGAGGAGAAAAAGTTGCATTAATAGGTGAGAATGGTGGTGGTAAAACTACTTTATTTAATATTGTTTTAGGTAATATTAATTCTGATGCTGGTAATGTTGTTTTGGGTACCAACGTTAACCTTGGATATTATGATCAAGAGCAATCCAACTTAAACTTAGATAAAACAATAATTGATGAAGTATGGGATGAGTTTCCTAATTTAACTACTAGTAAGCTAAGAGGATATCTTGCTTCATTCTTATTTACTGGTGATGATGTTTTCAAAGTAATAAACACCTTAAGTGGTGGAGAGAAATGTAGAATAAACTTGCTAAAGCTTATGATTTCTAAATCAAACTTTTTATTACTAGATGAGCCTACAAACCACTTAGATATTATGTCTAGAGAAGCTTTGGAGGATGCACTTTTAACTTATGATGGAACTTTAATGGTTATTTCTCATGATAGATACTTTTTAAATAAAGTAGTTAATAGAATCCTTGAGCTTAATAAAAATGGAATTAATGAATACCTAGGTAATTACAGTTACTATCAAGAGAAAAAAGTTAATCCAAATAGGTTTGAAGTTATGGAGGAAATAGCTAAAGGGAAAACTAAGACTCAGCTAAAAGAAGAGAAGAGAAAGAAAAAAGAACTAGAAAAAGAAGAAAAAGCTATGAAAATAAGATTTAAAAAGCTTGAAGATGAAATAGCTAAAGAAGAAAATAATTTACTAGCCCTTCAAGAAAAACTTTGTTTAGAAGAAGTTTATTCAAATCCTGTGGAAAGTGAAAAAATAAGCAAGGAAATTAAAAACTTAGAAGACAAAATCTCTTCTTTATATGAAGAATGGGAAAATTGTGCTATTGAAGACAGTGCAAATGAATAATTTACTATTTCTCTAAAATTCTAATACTAAAGAAGGAGCTGTCGCACAAACAGCCTAAATTAAGAATTAATTTTTCATTATTAATTCTTAGTTTTTCATTGTGAGACAGCTCCTTCTTATTTTTTTAATTATTTAATATAAAACTATTAATTTTTTGCTCAAAGTCAATATAAATTATTTCTTTCCTGTAGAACCAAACCCACCTCTATCTGCATTACCAAATGTATCTACTTCTTCAAATTCTATAGAAGGCATTACTTCCATAATTCTAAATTGAGCAATTTTATCTCCTCTTTCAATGAAAGTTCCCTTTACTCCATTTTCTTCACTTTTTCCTTGTAAACAGAATACAGGCATATGCCATTGATCATTATCACCTATATAACTTGAATCTACTACTCCTAGGCTATTAGTTTGTATTATACCCCAAGTTTTAAATGTAGAGCTTCTTGGTGCAAGATGCCCTTCCCACCCCTCTGGAAGTTCAAGTGCAAATCCTAAAGGTATCATTGCCCTTTCCCCTTCTTTTATAAACATATCCTTATTAGCATATACATCTATCCAATCACCTTTAGATATCTTATTTAATCTAGTTGCATTCTCAAAATATTTAATTCTAATTATCATATGTATCTCTCCTTATTAACTAGTCTTCTATTCTATTTTAACATAAAAGGAGATTTTATAAGTAATTCTCACTTTATAAAATCTCCAAAAAACTATCTTCTATAATATCCTTGTTTAATTTTATTAACTACACAAATATTGCTTAGTTTATTATTCTTATCAATAGTTACTTCATTCCAATTATAATATACTGGTTTTTCGAAAAATCTTCTATCTACAATCGAAATAACCCTAAAGGCTCCATTAGGAAGGTGTTTAAACTCTGCTATTCCTCTAGTATCTGTAAATTTTGAATCAAATAATCTTGGAGAAACTCCATTTAAAATATAAAGATTTATTCTAGCTCCCTTTAGTTCTACTCCGTCCTTAGAGCCTAACTTTGATAATACTATAATTTCTCCTTTAGCTTCAGGAGCTTCCTTCTTACCATACTTCTCTTCTAAAGAACTCTCTATTTCAGAATAAACACTATTATATCCTTTATATCGTTCTTCTAAAAACCTTTCTTCACCATAAGTTTTAGATGTTTCTTCTACTCCCTCATTTAAATCTTCATAGTATTCTTCTTCTTCTCCGCTAATATCTTCTTTCTTAAAATCGCTTTGAACAATATTATCATCTTCTGCTATGTTAATTATGTTATTATCATTAATTATTTTACTTGCATTAATGGTACCTCCAGTATTAATACCGCTTCCACCATTGATATCCTCATCTACTTTAATAAATAAATTAACATTACCATTTTCATCTATAGTATATTGGCTATTTCCATTTTCATCGCTTTGATATTGATCATCAATTACTATTTTCATTTTAACCTCCAAAGTCCAATATAGTTACATAATACGATTTCTACATTTACTTTGTGATTAAAATATAATATAAATTTAAATATTTTATTAGCTAGCAAATATCATCTTAGCTGCATCTTCAAATTCAATTGGTCTACTGAAATAATACCCTTGAATTACATCACAACTAATATTACTTAAGTACTCTAGTTGCTCTTTAGTCTCTACACCTTCAGCAACTACAGTTAAATTTAAATAATGGGATAACTCTATTATACTATTTATAATATACTCACATTTTTCTTCGATAAGAATACCATCTATAAAACTCTTGTCTATCTTTAATACATCTATAGGTAGTGTTCTTAAGTAACTAAGAGATGAATATCCTGTTCCAAAATCATCTAAAGCCAAAGTTACGCCAAGATTTTTTAACTTTTCTAATGTGTTGATATTTTTTTCTGGATACTTCATTATAATACTTTCAGTTATCTCAAATTCAACATAACTTGCATCTAGCTCCAGGCTTTTTATAGTTTC
>NZ_JAWGSV010000206.1:0-5561 GCF_032552055.1 Clostridium sp.
ATATATATCTTTCAATTAATAATCTACATCTATAGTCTTATTAAATTATAGGTTAAAATTATTTTTAAAGTAGATTATCTAAATTTAAAGGATGTATTTTAAAAATTTTTATATAGGTTATTTAGATAGTTAAATATCTTAAATATTTTTAATAGGAAATAGGACTTAATGAAAAGTAGAATCCTTATCACGATTTATATACAATAAATGTATAGATTTAACAATAATGATGAAGATTAGAAATAAAAGTAAGAGGTAAATAAAATGGATAGTAAATTAATTTTATCAATAGAATCAAGTTGTGATGAAACTTCAGCTGCTGTAGTAAAAGATGGTAGAAAAGTTTTATCTAATATAATAGCATCTCAAATAGAGACTCATAAAAAATATGGAGGGGTAGTACCTGAGGTAGCTTCTAGAATGCACATTGAAGTTATAAATGGCGTTGTTTTAGAAGCTTTAGAAGAAGCTGGAGTTACCCTTAATGATATAGATGCTATTGGAGTTACTTATGGCCCAGGATTAGTAGGGGCTTTACTAGTAGGATTACAATATGCAAAGGGCCTTTCATATTCACTAAAGAAGCCATTAGTAGGAGTTAACCATATAGAAGGTCATATATGTGCTAATTATATTGAGCATAAAGATTTAAAACCACCATTTGTATCTTTAGTAGTATCAGGAGGCCATACTTTCATAGTTCATGTTAAGGACTATGGAGAATATGATGTTATAGGTCAAACTAGAGATGATGCTGCAGGAGAAGCTTATGATAAGGTGGCAAGGGCACTTGGACTTGGATATCCAGGAGGTCCTAAAATAGATAAGCTTGCTAAGGAAGGAAATGAAAATGCTATTGAATTTCCAAAGGCGAATTTTCATGATGATACATTAGACTTTTCCTTTAGTGGTGTAAAATCTGCTGTATTAAATTATTTAAATAAGTGTAAAATGCAAAATATTGAAGTTAATAAAGCTGATGTAGCAGCATCTTTCCAAAAGGCTGTTATAGAGGTATTAAAGCAAAATGTATTAAAGACTTGTAGAAAGAAAGAAATTAAGAAAATAGCTATAGCAGGAGGGGTTGCTTCTAATTCAGCATTAAGAGAATCATTAATAAAGGCAGCTGAAAAAGAAGGTATAGAAGTATTATTCCCATCACAAATATTATGTACAGATAATGCAGCTATGATAGGTAGTGCAGCTTATTTTAACTTTATAAATGGAAGTGAAGCAAAGCTAGACATTAATGCAAAACCAAACTTAAAGTTATAGGGGGAAGTGAGAAGTGAAACTTTTACCATATTCAAATGGTGTACGCAAGGTTAATATGAAAAAAAAATTAAAACCACAAGACATTGCTAAGAATATTATTGTAGGGATATTAATAGCCTTAGCAATAGGTTTTATATATCAAAGAATAAGCAATTTTATTGCAAAAGAAACTTTAAAAGAAAGAGTTGATTATGCAAGGGTAGATGATAAAAGATTAGATTACAAACTTAAAGGTGAAGGAAAATATACTGTAGTTTTTGATGGTAATATAGGAAGTACTTTAAATCAATGGAATGAAGTAATTGATATATTAGATGATGAGTATGGGGATTTAATTACCTTTGTATATAACAGAAGTGGTTATGGTTTCAGTGATGAAAGTAAACAAAAGACTCCAAAGGAGCAAGCAGAAGATCTAAGAATATTGCTTAGAAAATCAGCAGCCCCTGCTCCATATATCTTAGTTGGAGAAGAGTATGGAAGTTTAGTACTTACAGAATTTGCTAAAGAATATCCAGACTTAGTTTCAGGTATTGTATTAGTTAATCCTTTAGTCGAAGATACAATAAATTCTAATGATTTTAAAAAGAGTTTAATAATTAATAATATTAGAAGAAATATAGAAAGCTTTGGGTCAAGCTTAGGGCTTACTACTCTTATGGACAAAGTAAACTTAACTTGTGATACAGATGAATTTGAAGAAAAATTATCGGGAGAAGAGTTAGAGGAATTTAAAGTACATAGAACAAAAAAAGGATATAATAAAGCAGTAAAAAATGAGTATAAGACTATTACATCTGGGAATGTAGATATCCAAAAAGAAGGGGCTTTTACTGGAAAGCCATATTACTTAATCGCTAAAGATGGACAAGAAGTATTAGGAAAACTAGGAGATGAATCTTTAACTAAGGTTTATAATGTTGATTATGAAGAAAATTTAGTTTCTATGTATGAACCAGAGACAGTAGTTACAGGGATAAGACAAGTTGTTAAGCAAGCAAATGAAATAGAAAGATTAGAAAAAAAGAATAAGAATAGCTAAGAATAGCTAAGAATAGTGTATTATTAAAGTTAGCATATGTAAGTTTGTTATTAACCAGAATAATGTGGATAAGCAACTTATATATGTTAACTTTTTTTTTATGTGCCATATAATTGTCACAAAGAAAGGTTATATTAATAAATGTAATAGTAATTATTAATTTTTTAGGAGGCTTTTAGTATGAATGAAGATAATAACATATATGATGTTGAAAAATATGAAGATATTACAGAGGAAAAAAAGGAAGAGGTAGTAGAAGATTATATAGAAGAAGATAGGATTTATGAGAAAGACTCTTATGTTCATCCAATAAATGATCTTTCTAAAAAGACAAAGAAGAAAAAGAAGAATGGAATATTTAAAGTAATTGCAATATCGTTAATCACTGGACTATTAGGAGGAGCTATAGGTAGTGGAAGCGTTTATTATATAATGAAAGGCAATAAATCTTCTACATCTAATGGATATACAGGAACACCCAATCCAGCAACCTTTGATACAGAAGTAGAAGCATTAACTGCAAGCCAAGCTTTTGATAAAGTTGCACCAGCTGTTGTTATAGTTTCAGTCAGTGGGGTTGTAGATTATAGTGGAATTATACCTAAAGAAACAGAAGGTATTGGATCAGGATTTATTATAAATGAAGAAGGCTATATTTTAACTAACTACCATGTTATTGAAGGAGCAAAGGAAGTAACAGTAACATTATCGGATGGTAGAGAAGTTAAAGCTAAAGTTATAAATTATGATGAAAATCAAGATGTAGCTATGCTTAAAATAAGTGATGATACTGTAAAAGTACCAGCAGTAGTTGAACTTGGAGATTCAGATGCGTTAAGACCAGGAGAAGAAGTTCTTGCAATAGGAACTCCATTATCTAAAGACTTTAATCAAACTGTAACTGGTGGTATGGTAAGTGCAGTAAATAGAAATGTAGAAACAAGTTCAGGAGCTAAATTAAACTTAATACAAACAGATGCAGCTATAAATCCAGGTAATAGTGGTGGACCTTTAGTTAATACAAAAGGAGAAGTAATTGGAATTAATACTATGAAGATATCTGGAGGAGCTGAAGGAATTGGGTTCTCAATTCCAATAAATGAAGTAAAAGATAGAATAGATTCCTTATCTAAGCCTATATTAAACTTAGGTATATCAATAAGAGAGATAAATTCTGAATTAGCAAAACAATATAAGATGGATGAAGGTCTTTATATTGTAAGTGTAGTTGAATTCTCACCAGCAGAAAAAGCGGGATTACAAGGTGGAGATTTAATAGTTAAATTTGATGGAAAGAGAATAAAAACTTTTGATGAGTTAAAAAAAATTAAAGACTCAAAGGAAGAAGGGGATGTAGTAAAAGTTGAGGTTGTAAGAAATGGAGAAGATAAGACCTTTGACGTACAATTAGAGGCAAAAAATTAATAAAATAAAAAATTTGACAAAGTTATAATCTGCAAGTAGTTTTGATATCACATTTTTTGACATAATGAATAGATTATATTATAAAATCTATTTTTAAAACTTAGGAGGCAAAATTATGAGCGGAAGAATAACATCATGTGAGTTAAAGACTGGATGTAATGAACAAATCGAAGCAGTAATTAGATTACCAGAGGAAAAGAGATCAGTTATATTTGGAACAATTTTAGACTGTAATAGAATGCCAGTAGCAGATGCAGTAGTAAAATTATTACAAGTTGTTGATGGTTGTAGATATCCTTATCCATTAACTCATACTTTTACTGATTGTCATGGACAATTTTTATTAGGACCATTATGCCCAAATACTAAGTATATGTTAAAGATATACAAAGATAATATAGTAATCAAATATACAGAATTAGAAACTTCATCATATAATGGTAAGTGTATAGCAAAACCAGAAAAACATTCTGGCGGACAATCAGACGGTTGCGATTGTTAATTTAACTGAATAAAAAGGAGCTGTATCAAAGTTTGATACAGCTCTTTTTTATTATAGATAATTTTGATAAAATAAGTTAGAGTCTTATAAAGGAGATAATGTATGGAAAAAATAATGCTTTACATAGTTGGTTTGTTTTTTGTAGTAGGAATAATAGATTATATTTTAGGAAATAGGTTTAAATTAGGATATGGAATAGAAAATGGAATAAAGAGTATGGGATCCTTAGCGTTATCCATGATAGGAATATTATCTATAACTCCAATAATTTCAGATTTCTTATCTAAGTATGTATTATCAGTATTTAGTAAAGGGGTATTAGATCCAAGTATAATATCATCATCATTTATTGCTGTTGATATGGGCGGATTTAAAATTGCAGAAGCAATTGGAGGAAGTACTGATATAATATATTTTTCAGGAATATTAATTTCATCAATACTAGGATGTACTGTTAGCTTTACTATTCCTTTAGCACTGGGAATAATAGATGAAAAGCATATGGATATTTTTTGTAAGGGAATACTTTGTGGAATAATTACCATACCTATAGGATTATTTATTGGAGGTATATTATTAAAAATAAGTTTACTAGAGATATTTGTAAGTCTTTTACCTATAATAATAATTTCTGTTTTATTAATTATAGGATTATATAAAATTCCTTCTAAGATGGTAATTTATTTTAAGAGATTAGCAAAAGGTATTTTTATAATAGGATTAATAGGACTTGGACTTCAAGGATTAAACTCTATCATTGGAATTTCATTAGTTAATAATTTACTTCCATTAGAAGAGGCAATAACAGTTGTAGGTAAAATTGCTATTTTCTTAGCAGGTTCAAATGTGATGCTTGAAGTTATAAAAAGATTTTTTAGTAAGCAAATTATTACTTTAGAGAAAAAGTTACATATTAATTCAGATTCTGTAGCTGCATTAATAGGTAGTTTAGCATCAGCAGTAATTATATTTACCGATTTTGATAAGCTGGATAATCGAGGAAAGGTTTTATGTTCAGCTTTTTCAGTATCTGGAGCTTATGTACTTGGTGGACAACTTGCCTATGTAGTGGCTGAGGCAAAAGATATAGCATTGATTTATATATTAGTGAAACTTATATCAGGATTTTTAGCAATTTTATTGGCGCTTAAAGTAATTAAAAATGATTAATTAATTAAAGTTGATATAGTTTTCAATAAATAATCTACATCAATAGTTTTATATAACTATAAATTAAAAATAATTCTTTAGTAAATTATCTAAATTGAAAGAATATAGTTTTAAATTTAAATATAAGTTATTTAGATAACTTCATAT
>NZ_JAWGSV010000207.1:0-5557 GCF_032552055.1 Clostridium sp.
GCGCAGATACTGTTGAAAAAGTAGGAGAAATTACTAAGGCAGGAACTACTTGTGGGAGATGTAGACCATTAATACAAAATGTAATTGAAGTAAAAAGATAGACTTATTATATATTTATATTAGAAAAAAGATTTATTAGATATATAATAGGTCTATTTTTTTATTTTTATCAAAAAGTGAACGTTTATGATTATATGAAAAAAATATTTGAATGTTTTTGCATTAATTTGAACGAAAATTCTTGAAAACGATTTTGGAACGTAGTATTATTTAATCAAGGAGTGATTTTTATGTTAACAGAAGAAAGACATAAGCTAATATTAGAGGAGCTTAATAAAAATTCGGTGGTATATGTAAGTGAACTCGTAAAAATGTTAGATACTTCAGAGTCAACAATTAGAAGAGACTTAAATTCATTAAATGCAGAAGGTAAGCTTAAGAAAGTTCATGGAGGTGCTACTCTAGTTGAAAATGAGTTTAATACAAAGGATGATAACTTATCCATAAGAGAAAATTTAAATATGCAAGATAAGGCTATCATTGCAAAGTATGCAGCTAGTTTAGTAACTAAGGATGATTTTGTATATATAGACTCAGGAACAACAACAAATTTAATAATAGATTATTTAGAAGAAACAAGTGCAGTATATGTAACTAACGGTATAAATCAGGCTAAGAGATTAATAGGTAAAGGATTTACAACTTATATTATTGCGGGTGAGTTAAAAACTTCTACTGAAGCAATAGTAGGTGTTGAGGCTATAAATAGTTTAAGGAGATATAACTTTACTAAAGGCTTTTTTGGAACTAATGGTATTTCTGAAAATAGAGGCTTTACTACTCCAGATATGAAAGAAGCTTTAGTTAAAGAAGAAGCTATTAAAAGGACAAGAAACGCATATATACTTGCAGATAAAACAAAATTTAATGAAATAAGTTGCATTACATTTGCAGAAGTAGACGAAGCAATAATAATTACTACAGAAATAGAAGATACTAGGTATTATGATAAAACTGAAATAGTGGAGGTCTTAAAATTATGATATATACGATAACATTTAATCCAGCTTTAGATTATATAGTTAGAGTTGATGATTTCAAATTAGGGCAAGTTAATAGAACATCTTATGAAGAAATATATGCAGGAGGAAAAGGAATCAATGTTTCTATAGTTTTAAATAATTTAAATGTAGAAAATATAGCACTTGGATATATTGCTGGTTTTACTGGAGAAGAAATAGAAAATAAAGTAAAGCGTATGGGATGTAAAACAGATTTTATAAAGCTTAATAATGGTTTGTCTAGAATAAATGTTAAGTTAAAATCTAATGAAGAATCAGAGATAAATGGTCAAGGGCCAGATATTACTGATAACGATTTAGATAAATTATATAAAAAATTAGATTTATTGAAAGAAGGTGATGTATTAGTTTTAGCAGGAAGCATTCCAAATACCCTTCCAGAAAATATATATGAAATAATCATGGAAAGGTTAAAAGATAAAGCAGTAAAGATTATAGTAGATGCAACAAGAGATTTATTATTAAATGTTTTAAGATATAGACCATTTTTAATTAAACCAAATCACCATGAATTAGGGGACTTATTTAATATTGAAATTAAAAATGAAGAAGAAATTATTATTTATGCAAAAAAACTTAAAGAAATGGGAGCTAGGAATGTGCTAATTTCTATGGCTGGAGATGGGGCCATATTCATAACAGAAGATAATAGAGTTATAAAATCATCAGCTCCAAAAGGAAAGCTAGTTAATTCTGTAGGAGCAGGAGATTCTATGGTTGGTGGCTTTATAGCAGGATATTTAAAGAATAAGAATTTTGAAGAAGCTTTTAAGATGGGAGTTGCAACAGGAAGTGCTAGTGCTTTTTCAGAAGGATTAGCAACTAAAGATAAGGTGTATGAATTGTTAAAAGAAATATTATAGGATGGAGGATTAATTATGAAAATTACAGATTTATTAAATAGAAAATCTATATCAATAAATCCTAAGGTTGATTCTAAAAAAGATGCTATAAATATGTTAGTTAATTTAATGGATGCCTCAGGAAATATAAGAGATAAGAATGAGTATAAAAAAGCTGTTTTAGCTAGAGAAGAACTTAGTACTACTGGAATTGGAGATGGGGTAGCAATACCACATGCTAAAACGAAGGCTGTTAAGGATGCAGGTTTAGCAGCTATGATAGTTAATGATGGAGTCGATTATGATTCCTTAGATGGCAATCCAGCCAAAATATTCTTTTTAATAGCTGCCCCAGATGGAGAGAACAATTTACATTTAGAAGTTTTAGCAAGACTTTCAACTATGTTAATGGATGAAAAGTTTAGAAAAGCTCTAGAAAATTCAAAAACACCAGAAGAATTTATAAAATTAATTGATGAATTTGAAAACAAAAAGGTTAATAAAGTAAAAGAAGAAAATAAAGATGGATATAGAGTATTAGCAGTAACAGCATGTCCTACCGGAATTGCCCATACTTATATGGCAGCTGAAAGCTTAGAAGAAAAGGCGAAGGAAATGGGAGTTTCAATAAAAGTAGAAACTGATGGTTCAGGTGGAGCTAAAAATGTATTAACTTCTAAGGAAATAGAAGAAGCTGAATGCATTATTATAGCAGCTGATAAAAAAGTTGAAATGGCAAGATTTGATGGAAAAAAAGTAATTCAAACTAAGGTTTCTAATGGAATTCATAAGTCTGAAGAATTAATAAGTAGAGCTACATCAGGAGATGCACCTATTTATCATCATAATGGGTCAAAAAGTTCAGAAGAAGAATCTACTGGAGAAAAAGAAGGTATAGGACATCAAATATATAAGCACCTTATGAATGGAGTTTCACATATGCTACCATTTGTTATTGGTGGAGGTATATTAATAGCTCTAGCATTTTTATTTGATGATTATAGCATAGATCCTGCAAACTTTGGTATGAATACACCATTTGCAGCATTCTTGAAAACTGTTGGAGGAACTGCCTTTGACTTTATGTTACCTATATTAGCTGGGTATATTGCAATGAGTATAGGTGATAGACCAGCACTTGCAGTAGGTTTTGTAGGTGGGATGCTTGCTAATAAGGGAGGTTCAGGATTCTTAGGAGCATTACTTGCAGGTTTCATTGCGGGATATTTAATAGTTGGATTAAAGAAGTTATTTGAAAAACTTCCGAATAGTTTTGAAGGTCTAAAGCCAGTACTACTATATCCATTCTTTGGAATATTAATGATTGGTGCAATAATTATGTTTATAATAAATCCTCCAGTAGCAGCCTTAAATAATGGAATTACAAATGTTTTAAATAACATGGGTGAGAGTAGTAGAATATTACTTGGAGCAGTTTTAGGTGGAATGATGGCATTTGATATGGGAGGGCCTTTAAATAAAGCAGCATATGTTTTCGGAACAGCTTCTTTAGCAAATGGACAATTTGAATTTATGGCAGCAGTTATGATTGGTGGAATGGTTCCTCCTTTAGCAATTGCGCTATGTACAACTTTCTTCAAAAATAAGTTCACTAAGAAAGAAAGACAATCAGCATTAACTAACTATATCATGGGATTATCATTTATAACAGAAGGAGCAATACCTTTTGCAGCAGCAGATCCATTAAGAGTTATTCCAGCTTGTGTGGTAGGATCAGCAACTGCAGGTGCGTTATCAATGTTCTTTGGTTGTGCGCTTAGAGCTCCTCATGGTGGTATATTTGTATTACCAGTTATAAGCAATCCTTTAGGATACTTTGTTGCATTAGTTGTTGGTTCATTATTAGGTATGATAGTTTTAGCACTTCTAAAGAAAAGTAAATATTAGTATTAAAATTAAATCATTTAATATAAGATTTGAATAATTACTGTTATTTGTAAATTAGTCCTTTGTAAAAAGGACAAGATTGTAATATAATATAAATGTAGGAAGTTTAGTATAACAATACTAATTAAATTATAGGAGTGTGATTATGATGAAAAGCTTAAAAGGTACAAAGACAGCAGAAAATCTTATGAAATCATTCGCAGGTGAATGCCAAGCTAGAACTAGATATACTTATTATTCAAGCGTAGCTAAGAAAGAAGGTTTTGTTCAAATTTCAAACATATTTATGGAAACAGCTGAACAAGAAAAAGAACATGCTAAGAGATTTTACAAATTCTTAAAGGATGAATTTGCAGGAGAAGCTATTGAAATCAATGCAGCATATCCAGTAGGGTTATATGAAAGTACTGCAGACAATTTAAGAGCAGCAGCAGCTGGAGAACATGAAGAATGGTCTCACGATTATCCTGAGTTTGCTAGAATAGCAAGAGAAGAAGGATTCCCAGCTATAGCAGCAGCTTATGATAAGATTAGTGAAGTAGAAAACATGCATGAAAGAAGATATAATGCATTATTAAAGAATGTAGAAAATGGAACAGTGTTTAAGAGAGAAGAAGTAGTTCTTTGGAAATGTGGAAATTGTGGATTTATTTTCGAAGGAAAAGAAGCTCCAGAATTATGTCCAGCATGCTTACATCCAAAAGCTTACTTTGAAGTATGTACTGAAGCATATTAATAGTTCTAAGAACCTGAAAGTGTTACTTTCAGGTTCTTTTAATTTTTATATTTATATAATGACAAATACATATAGATTAATAAGTTATTTAAGAGATATAATTAATATAATACTAGAAATACATAAAGGGGTATTATTATGTTTAAGTCTTTGAAAAAAAAGTTCACAGGGATATATCTTGCTTTAGTATTACTTATTATATTAGTAGGAGCAGCATCTACTGTAAGTACAAATTCAATAAGAAATTATATAAATGGATTTATAAGTAATAACTATATGAGCATTGATTCTGTAAATAATATGATAAACGCTATTAATAATCAAGATAAAGCTATCTTAATTTATCTTCAAGGAAATAAGGAAGAAGCATTAAATTTGTTTCATAAAAATGATGATGAATTTTATAAATGGTTTTATATTGAGAAAGGAAATGTTACAGAAGAAGGGGAACTTGATGTTGTAGATGAAATAAACAATCAATATATTGAATTTGGAAAGTTATTTTCATCCCTTCAGGATATAAGTAATGGTAGTAACCATGAAGAAATAGTAGAGTATTATTATGAAAAGATAGTACCTCAAATCGATACCATTAATACTTCCTTAGAGAATTTATCAGATTTAAATGAAGAAATTCTATTTAGTAAAAAGGAAAGCTTAAGAAGTATGGCACAAACATCTATTTATATAATAGGTTTTATGGCGTTAATAGTTTCAGTGTTAGGTGGATCTATTGCCATGTTTCTAACTAATAGGTACTTTAATCCTATTACTTTGTTATTAGATGCAATTAAGTCAGTTAAAGAAGGCAATTTAAATAAGAAGGCTCCTATAGTTTATAATGATGAAATAGGTGAGCTAGCATTAGAATTTAATAATATGGTAAATAGACTTTATCAATTTGAGATAGAATCTAAGGGAAGTTTACAAGCTGAGAAGGACAAGTCAATAAATATAATAAAAAGTATATCTGATCCAATAGTATTATT
>NZ_JAWGSV010000208.1:0-5552 GCF_032552055.1 Clostridium sp.
GTACTATAGTGTATTATATTTATTAATGAATATAAAAATAACTATTTTTTAAAATAGTATTATTAAAGATTGACAATTTGTGAAAAATTTATTGAAATATATATCGTTGAGGCTCGATAGCTCAGTCGGTAGAGCAGAGGACTGAAAATCCTCGTGTCCCTGGTTCGATTCCTGGTCGAGCCACCAGGTAAGGGTTGTCTAAGACAACCCTTAATTAATTAACTAAGAATGGAATTGTTTAGTATAGAATTCATTAAAAATTATTAAGAATAAGTATGGTTAAAACTCTTTTCAAGGGTTTTTTTATTTTGCTTTTTTTAGTGATTTGTATTTTGCAAGTTAATGAATTTTATACAAAAGGTTATAAAAAACTTATAAAAAGTTTTATAAACAAACAATAAAGTATTAGATAACCCTTTACAAGTTATGGTATATGCTATATAATATAAATATATTTAATCATACCTTAAGTTTTCGTTAAGAATTATTTAAGAAGTACCTATTATAATATAGTGTATAAAGTATAAAAGGGGTGTTACAGTTTTGGAAAAGTTAATTTTATCAGATCAGGATTATGATTACTTGGCAAAAGGAATAGCTCTAGGAGCTGGAATAGGAATATTATTAGGGTTTTTTATTGATAATATTATATTAACTTTTTCAGCTGGATCAGTTATAGGTATAATATCAGCATTAGGATATTCTTTTTATAAAAATCTTAAGAGAAAACAAAGGTAAAATAGCTAATAAGTAAATTAATATAGATTCCCCAAAAAATTGTGTTTTAAATAAAGCTGTTACAGAAATGTAGCAGCTTTATTTTTAAAGTTTTAAATGAGATCCATCACAATATGGTGGGGTTTTAGTGTGATTACAAGCACATAATTTTGCTTTTCCAGTCTTTTTAGCTACAAAAGATAATGGGGTGAAGTCAGTTCCTATATGAGCACCATTGCAAAATGGAACATTAGAACTTTTTCCACATGCGCACCATAAATAAGTTTCATTTTCTTTAAGATCTACTAATATTGGAGTTTTCTTTGCAATTAAAGACTTGTCCATAATAACTTCTTCAGTAGGTTCTTTAAGAAGTTTATCATATTCTTTCTTTATCGCATCAGCTAAGCTTTGATCTTGCTTAGCAATATTAACTATGTACATTAGAATACTTCCAGGGAAGATAACGTCTTCTTGCAAATATGTAATTTCTAAAGATTTTCTAGCAAGGGATATTATACAATTGTCGTTATGTTCTAAATTACATTCTTTACATACTCGGCAGATACTTGCTATGCTTTTTGCAATAAGAGTTTTATTATATAATTTAGTATCGTTTTTGGGAATTAACTTTAAGCCATCTTCTATATGTTGATTTCCTTTTACCTTAGCAGTTTCTGCAGCATTTTTAGCAAAACCTATATTACATTTTAATGGTACGCATTCAGGGGTGTTATAAAATTTACATTCAAGGCAAATATCATTTAGATTTTCTTCGATTTTTTCATAAAAGTTCATTTGTATCCTCCTTTATTTAAGTTGAAATTATAAAGTTAATAACTTTAGTATTGTAATTGACACATTACAAGAAATATATATATATTATACCATAATTAGACATAAGAATAATGATTTAAAGAACTTAATAGAGTAAAGTAAGTTAATGGGTATAGTTTATAGTTAAACACTATATAGATGTATAAAGCCAAGATAAAATTAAGTTTAAGAAAATTTATGTTTATAAATAAAATAGATATAAAAATAATTAATGTATTGACTTAGAGTTAACTCTAACTAGTAGAATTATAATATAAATATTAGGAAGTAAGGAGAGAAAGATATGGGGAAAATTTTATATTTAATGAGACATGGACAAACATTATTTAATGCAAGAAGAAAGATACAAGGATTTTGTGATTCACCTCTTACAGAAGAAGGGATAAGACAAGCTAAGGTTGCAGGAGAATACTTCAAAGATATCGAAATTGATCATTATTATTCTTCAACTCAAGAAAGAGCTTGCGATACTTTAGAGATTATAACTGATAATAAGGTTCCATATGTAAGATTAAAAGGATTGAAGGAAATGAATTTTGGAAAGTTTGAGGGGGAGAGTGAAGACTTAAACCCTAAAGGACCAAAAGAGTATGAAACATTTTTTGTTTCCTATGGTGGTGAGTCTTCAAATGCTGTAAGAGATAGGATGGTAGAGACTTGTACAGAAATAATGGAAAAAGAAGATCATAAAGTCGTTTTAGCAGTATCTCATGGCGGTGCATGCTTTAACTTTTTAAAAGCATGGCAAGATCCTGCAGAGGAGCTTAAAAAGGGATTTCCCAATTGTAGTATTTTTAAGTTTGAATATCAAGATAAAAAGTTTAAGCTATTAGAGGTTATAAGACCAAAAATATAATTATAAAACATTAATTGATTGCATATATATAATACATAAATGAGCTCCTTAATCTATGTATATAGAAAATATTTCAAATTACTGTATAATAAAATTAGAAATACATATAGGAGGAGATAATATGATTAGACATATTGTATCTTGGAATTATAGAGAAGATCTATCGAAGGAAGAGAATTATAATAATGCTAAAAAAGTAAAGGAAGACTTAGAAGCATTAAAAGATAAAATAGAAGGAATAAAATTTATAAAAGTAATTATAGATCCTATAAAATCTTGTACTGCTGATGTTATTTTAATAAGTGAATTTGAAACTATGAAAGAATTAGATTGTTATCAAGTTCATGATGAGCATGTAAAAGTAGGAAAGTTTATACGGCTAATTTAACTAATAGGCAATGCATTGATTATGAGTTTTAAAATAAGTATAATAATACCCCTAGTAAAGTAGTTACTAGGGGTTAATTTATTAGAAATCAGATTGTCCTGTAGTTCTTGGGAATGGAATTACGTCTCTGATATTTGACATACCTGTAATATACATGATAAGTCTTTCAAAGCCTAATCCAAATCCAGCATGTTTAGTTTCTCCGTATTTTCTAAGTTCTAAATACCACCAATAGTCTTCTTCTTTAAGACCAAGTTCAGACATTCTCTTAGTTAATACATCTATTCTTTCTTCTCTTTGGCTTCCTCCGATAAGTTCTCCGATTCCTGGAACTAATAGGTCAGTTGCAGCAACTGTTTTTCCATCATCATTTAATCTCATATAGAAAGCTTTTATATCCTTTGGATAATCAGTTACAAAAACAGGTTTCTTAAAGTGTTCTTCAGTAAGATATCTTTCATGTTCTGTTTGTAAGTCAATTCCCCATTCTACTGGGTATTCAAACTTCTTATCAGCCTTCTTTAAGATTTCAACAGCTTCAGTATAAGTTACTTTACCAAAGTCAGATGAAACAACATGGTTTAATCTATCTAAGATACCTTTATCAATAAATTGGTTAAAGAATGCCATTTCTTCTGGACATTCAGCTAAAACATATTCTAAAACATATTTAAGCATATCTTCAGCTAATTCCATATCATCTTGTAAGTCAGCAAAAGCTATTTCAGGCTCTATCATCCAGAACTCAGCAGCATGTCTAGCTGTGTTTGAGTTTTCTGCCCTAAAAGTAGGTCCAAATGTATAGATGTTTCTAAATGCTAATGCGTAACATTCACCATTTAATTGTCCTGATACAGTAAGGTTAGTTTCTTTACCGAAGAAATCTTCCTTAAAGTCAATAGCTCCATCTTCAGTCTTTGGTACATTGTTCATATCTAAAGTAGTTACTCTAAACATTTCACCAGCACCTTCAGCATCACTTCCAGTTAAAATTGGTGTGTGAGTATATACAAATCCTCTTTCTTGGAAGAACTTGTGGATAGCATAAGCTGCTACTGAACGAACTCTGAATACAGCTGAAAAAGCATTGCTTCTTGGTCTTAAGTGAGCTATAGTTCTTAAATACTCAAAACTATGTCTCTTCTTTTGAAGAGGATAGTCTGAGTTAGATAATCCTTCTATTATTACTTCTTTAGCTTGAATTTCAAAAGGTTGCTTAGCTTCAGGAGTAGCAACTAAAGTTCCTACAACAGTTATTGATGAGCTAATAGGTAATTTAGAAACTTCCTTAAAGTTTTCAATTTTGTTATCAAAAACAACTTGAATATTCTTAAAGAAAGTACCATCATTTACTTCAATAAATCCAAAAGCGTTAGATGCTCTTAATGTTCTTATCCATCCAGAAATTTTAACTTCTTTAGATAAGTATTCTTCTTGATTTCTATAAAGAGATTTTACATAGATTACTTTACTCATTTTTTTTCCTCCTAGTTAAAATTATTTATAAAAAATTCTAAAGGTAATATGGCCTCAGATTTTTTCTTGCTAATTAAAAAAGTGTATAAAAAAACCTTTCATCCCCAAAAATAAGGGACGAAAGGATATTCGCGGTACCACCCAAATTGCTATAAATAGCCACTCATTAGACACATATAATGTCATTCAAGTAAATAACGGCTTGAATCCGTCTAAGTCTACTTAAGTAATAATAAAAATTAATCACTCTTTCGGTTAGAAACTCAGAGATGTTCTTCACTAAAGATTTCGTATAAGGCTTACACCATCCCTTATTCGCTAAGACTACCTTCAAATAGCTACTCTTCTCTTCACAGTAATAATATATACAGTTTATTAAGATTCTACATCAATTTACTAAGCTTTGCAACTTTTATTTATTTATTCAGTTCCACTTTCATAAGATGCAACTAATTGAGATGGAAAGTTTAACATCTGTGCATCTTTAACAATTCTCTTATATTCATACTCAATTTCTTTAAACTTTACATCTATATTTTTATCTTCATTTATATTTATTATACAGTAAGTAGCATTAGGTCTGCCTATTTTTGGTTTACCTACACTTCCTACATTTACAAATGTTTTATTATTAAATTTTTTATATGATGGAATATGGGTATGAGCACATACTAGAATGTCTTCTTCTAAGTTTTCCATAACTTTTTTAGTCTCATTACTATCTTCAAAAAGATATTCATTTATCCTATTAGGACTTCCATGAGTAAACTTAATCTTTACTCCGTTAATATCATAGTTTAGTTCTGCTGGTAATTCTGATAAGTAATATTTATTTGAAGCACGAACTTCTTCAGATGCCCAAGGCAATGCAAAGGAGTTAATGGAAGTATCTCTTATAAAGGTGAAAGCTCCATCGACTACAGAAGCATCGTAATTACCTTTTATGCAAGGTATTTCTCTTCTTTTAATTAGTGCTACTACCTCATTTGGATGAGGACCATATCCAACTAAGTCTCCAAGACAAACTACTAAATCAACTCTTTCATCATCTATATCCTCTAAAACCTTCATTAGTGCGTAAATATTCCCATGTATATCTGATATGGCAGCTATTTTCATAAGTAATCCTCCTTAATAAATATAATTAATTATAGCACTAGTAATTATTCATATAAATATATATGAGTGGTAACTTTTATTAAATTTTTATTTCTTTTTTGAAAGAAAAGTATTAGGATAAAGAAAAGAAGGTTTGTGAATAACTAATATAATATTCAC
>NZ_JAWGSV010000209.1:0-5546 GCF_032552055.1 Clostridium sp.
ATATAAGGCTGCACTAAAGCAGCCCTATATTACTTTTATATTCTCATCACCAGCTAATTCTCTTAAATAATCTAATACATCTGACTCCAAGTTAACCCAAGTATCCCTTGTCATTCTATATTGCTTCCTATCCTCTTCAGTGAATAAATATACAGTAGTATCACCTTTAAAGTAATCTGGCATTACTCTTAACTCTTTCATTAACTTCTTACCTTCATCTAGATTCTTACTTCTTATATATACCTTTGAAGTATTTATCTTTTCTAAAGGTTCTACACTTTCACATATTAACTTAGGTAATTCATCTTCCTTAATATTCACCCTACCCTTAATTACTACTAGAGCATCTTCTTTTAAAGAATCTCTAATTTTATCTAAAGTTTTTGGGAATACTATTACTTCTATTACCCCTGTTAAATCCTCAAGTTTTAGGAATGCCATTATAGTATTATTCCTAGTTATTTTTTGATTATATTCAGCAATTATTCCTCCAAGTATAACTCTTTCATCATCATGGATAATTTCTTCTGGTAAATCTTCCTGATTAAAACTTTCTTTAATTATTTCATATGATTTATTAATTTTTTCTATACTTGTTGATGTTTGAATTTTTAAGCTTTCTGCATATTCATCTAATGGATGACCTGATAAATATAGACCTGTCATTTCTTTTTCCATAGCTAATAAATTTTTCTTTGGAAACTCCTTTATATTAGGATAATTTACTTCTGGAAGTTCAAGTTCTTCTTCCAACCCAAAAAGGCTAATTTGACCATCTATATTTCTTCTTTTCTCATTAGCTATTCCATCCATTAACTTTTCATAAACTGCAAGCATTTTAGATCTAAATACCTTGAATTTATCTAGGGCTCCAGCCTTAATTAAGCTTTCAATTGCCCTTTTATTAACTGTAGATAAATCTAACTTATTTATAAAATCTATTAGTGATTCAAAGTTACCTTTTTTAGCCCTTGAATTAACTATTGTTTCTACAACATTGTAACCTACATTCTTTATAGCTGCTAATCCAAATCTAATTTTATCACCTTTAACAGTAAATTTAGAATAGCTTTCATTTATATCTGGAGGTAGTACCTGTATGCCTAACCCCTCTGCAAAAGCTATATAGTGAGCAACTTTTTCACTAATTCCCATTACAGAGTTAAGCATAGCTGCAATAGTTTCTACAGGGTAATATTTCATTAAATATGCAGTTTGATAACCTATAACTGCATAAGCAGCTGCGTGGGACTTGTTAAACGCATACGAAGCAAAGTCCATCATTTGATCAAAGATCTTATTTGCAGCTTCTTCTGAAATTCCATTACGCTTACAGCCTGGAACTTCAATGTTACCTTCTTCATCCACAACTCCATAGATGAAGTTCTTTCTTTCTTCTTCCATAACCTTGTGCTTTTTCTTAGACATTGCTCTTCTTACAAGGTCACTTCTTCCCATAGAGTACCCAGCAAGTTTTCTAACGATCTCCATAACCTGTTCTTGATATACCATAACTCCATAAGTTACGTTAAGTATATCCTCTAGTTCTGGTGCTACGTATTCAACCTTATCTGGATTTTGCTTACACTCTACGTATCTTGGTATCTCGGCCATTGGTCCTGGTCTATAAAGGGAAATACCCGCTATAATATCCTCAAGGCTATCTGGCTTTAACTCTTTCATAAAGGAAGTCATTCCTGGAGATTCTAATTGGAATACACCAGCTGTTTTTCCTTCACCAATCATCTTATATACTTCTTTATCTTCAAAATCTATTTTATCTAAATTGATATCTATTCCTTGGTTTTCCTTAATCATTTTAACAGCGTCATTCATAACTGTCAGAGTTCTAAGTCCAAGGAAATCCATCTTTAGAAGTCCAAGTTCCTCCAATGTAGTCATATCAAATTGAGCTACTACAGATTCATCATTTTTTTGAAGCGGTACATATTCAACTAATGGCTTAGATGCAATAACTACACCTGCTGCATGAGTTGAACAGTGTCTTGGCAAACCTTCTAAATCCTTACTTACATCAATTAATTCCTTAACTCTATCTTCATTATTATAAGCATTTTTAAGTTCTGGATTAATTTCTAAGGCCTTATCTATAGTTATTCCAAGCATATTAGGAATCATCTTAGCTATTCTATCAACTTCAGCATAACTATAATTCATAGCTCTACCAACATCCCTAATACAAATCCTTGGAGCCATTGTTCCAAAGGTTACAATTTGAGAAACATTATTTACTCCATATTTCTCAACTACATAATCTATAACTTCTTGCCTTCTTTCATAACAGAAGTCACTATCTATATCTGGCATACTTACTCTTTCAGGATTTAAGAATCTTTCAAAAAGTAAGCTATATTTAATTGGATCTATTTTAGTTATACCTAAGGTAAAGGCAACTATTGATCCAGCTGCAGATCCACGGCCTGGTCCTGTTGGAATTCCATTTTCATTAGAAAATCTTATAAAGTCCCAAGTTATTAAGAAGTAGTCTACATATCCCATTTGTTTAATAACAGAAAGTTCGTACTCTAATCTCTCAATATATCCACAGGCTTCTTCATTTTCTTTAAAATAATCCACAACTTCATCAACATTTAGTGGTTTATTTCTAAATTCTGTGAAGACTTCATACCTATCAATTAGTCCTAAGTAGCATTGTTGCCTTAAATAATCATAAGGTCCTATCCCCTCTGGCACTGGGAATTTAGGAAGCTTTGATACGTGAAACTCGTAATCAAAGTTACACTCCTCAGCTATTTTAGTTGTATTCTCTAATGCTTCTGGAACATATGAAAACATATCCCACATTTCCTCTTGAGATTTTAGATAAAACTCATTAGAAGGATATCTTCTTCTATTAGGATCATCCACAGTTTTAGCAGTTTGAATACACATTAATATATCATGAGAGGCTGAATCTTTTTTATTTATGTAATGAACATCATTAGTTGCAACTAAAGGAATTCCAGTTTCCTTAGATAACTTAATATTAGCTTCTGTAACCTTCCTTTGTTCATCCATTCCATGATTTTGTATTTCAAGATAAAAATCACCTTTAAAAATATCTTTATATAGTAACGCTACCTCTTTTGCCTTATCATAGTTATCTTTAAGATGCCATTGTTGCACCTCTCCACCTAAACAAGCACTAAGAGCAATAAGACCCTCACTATGTTCTCTTAAGAAATCATGATCGACCCTTGGCTTATAATAGAACCCTCTAATAGAAGCCTCAGATACTATTTCCATAAGATTCTTGTAACCTTGTTCATTCTTAACTAATAAAACTAAGTGATGGGTACTATTTTCTTTATCATTAACCTTAATATCCATAGACTTTGCTGCTATATATACTTCACAACCAAGAATAGGCTTTATACCATTCTCCTTAGCTTCTTTATAAAAAGCAACGCATCCGTACATAACTCCATGGTCTGTAATAGCTATACTATCCATTCCAAGCTCTTTAGCTCTACTTATAAGCTTTTTAATTTTTCCAGAGCCGTCAAGTAAGCTATACTCTGTATGAAGATGTAAATGAGTAAATTTTTTCTCCAAATAAACACCCCCTTGTGGATTGCTACGCAATCCAAATTAATAATTAAAGAATGGAAAAAACGAAAAAATTAATGAAGTAATTCCAAAGGAATTACTAAAAATAAATTTCAGAAACTCAGCTTGCTGAATTTCATCCTCAATTCTACATTCTTTCATTCTTTCATTTTTTCATTTTTCATTCCTAATATGTTCCTGATCTTATTTCTTCAGCTATTTTTTCTATTTTCCTTAGTCTATGATTTACTCCTGACTTTCCTACTGGCGGTTCTAGCATTTCTCCAAGTTCCTTTAAGGACTCATCTGGATAGCTAAGTCTAAGTTCTGCTATTTCTCTTAAATTCTTAGGTAGTCTTTGTAATCCAATCTCTCTTTGTATTAACTTTATGCTTTCAACTTGCCTTACAGCAGCGTTAACAGTTTTACTTAAATTTGCTGTTTCACAGTTCACTAGTCTATTAACATTGTTTCTCATTTCCTTCATTATTCTTATATTTTCAAGCTCTAATAATGATGTATGAGCTCCAATAATACCTAGAAGGTTCGATATTTGTTCACCTTCTTTTATATAAATAATAAAACTATTTTTTCTTTGAATAACTTTAGAATTTAATCCAAAGGTATTAATTAGCTTAGATAAATCTCTAGCATACTCTTCACTATGAGTCACAAATTCTAGGTGATAAGTTTTTTCTGGGTTACTTATGCTTCCCCCTCCAATAAAGGCTCCTCTTATATAAGCCCTTTTTAACTCTTCTCCCATAACCATATTTTCATCTATTCTATAATCTAAAGTTAATACCCCATCAACTTCAGCAAATATACCAGTATCTCTTAAAAGATCCCTGACCCCCATATCTTCCTCAATAAGAACCATATAAATATTATTCTTTTTTAAAGAATTACTTTTCTTAACCATTAACTTAGAGTGAATATTAAAATGCTCCTTAAGTAAGCTAAATATGTGTCTTGCTGTAGCTGGATTCTCAGTTGTTATTCTAAAGGATAACCCAAGTCCGCTAAAAGCTATAGTTCCACTTACTTTCATTATTGCCGAAATTTCAGCTAATGCTTCTTCCTTACTTAATTCAGAGTATCTGCATATTTCTCCTTTTACTTTTGATGAAAATGACATATTGCCTATTCTCCTTATAATCTAATCTATCAAATAATTATAACACAAATAGCAAAAATTTTTATAAGAATTTATTACCTAGGATTTATATAAAAATTTCAATTACTAGATAATTATCTACTAGCCTTGCATAAATATTCCCCTTATGCTTTTTAACAATTTTTTTCACATTATATAGTCCATATCCTCTTCCAGTACCCTTACTAGAGAATCCTTTTTTAAAGAATCCTTCTATATCTTCATTAGATATCTTAAGTCCTAAAACTGAATTCTTAACCTCAACTCTATACTTTTCAAGCTTACTAATATTAATAACTATATTCTTTTCAATGGAGTTCTTACTTGCTTCAATAGCATTATTCAATAAATTACTTAACATAATAGTTATTTCTGAATCGTCTAACTCAGACTTATCTATATTAGATTTAATATTATATTTTAAACTTACTCCAATCTGTTCACATTCTACAATCTTACTATATAGAACAGCCTTTACTACAGTACTCTCAATTTCTAATATTGAACTTAAATAACTTCCATCTTGAATATTCACTACATACTTTCCAGCTCTCTTTTTCATTTCTGGAATACTCTGTGAAACTTGTATCATGGAGTATAGCATATTAATATGATTTTTATACTCATGCTCATTAGCTTTTATATTCTGAATTATCTCATCAAGTAATGGATTATAGGCACTCTTAACCTCAATATTCTTATTTTTTAATATAGTTTTATGTAGACTTTTATAAAAACTTATATTTAGAAAAATATTAATAAATATAAGCATGTTAATTTCTATTATTACTAAATCAGGTAACTTACCACTATCATATAT
>NZ_JAWGSV010000210.1:0-5445 GCF_032552055.1 Clostridium sp.
GAAGAAATATTAAGTGATATAGGAGCTTTAGTTGAGAGTCCATCATACTATGGGCATTTAACTGCTTATGAAAATCTAGAGATATTAAGACGAGTTCTTAATTTGAATAGAGAAGAAATAGAAGATAAATTAAGATTAGTAGGTCTTTGGAATGTAAGAGATAAAAAGGTTAAAGAATTTTCATTAGGAATGAAGCAAAGATTAGGAATTGCAGAGGCCCTTATGGGAGATCCAAAACTTTTGATATTAGATGAGCCTACTAATGGATTAGATCCAGCAGGAATAATAGAAATCAGATATTTAATTAAAAAGTTAGTTAAAGAAAAGAATATAACAATTATAATATCAAGTCATATATTAAGTGAAATAGAATTAATAGCTACTGAAGTGGCAGTTATAAATAAAGGCAAATTATTATATCAAGGGTCTTTAGAAAATCTAAAGAAAAATTCAAGTAATGAAGTAATCATAGGTTTAGAAAATTATAAAGTTAAAGAAGAAGTAATTAAATTACTGTCTGCAAGAGGATATAAAGCATTAGAAGAAGGAGAAAAGCTAAAAGTTAAAGGGAGTAATTTGACTGCCTCAAAAATTTGCAAGGAACTAGTTATGGCTGGTTATGATTTAAATTACTTATCTCAAGAAAAAAGTTCTTTAGAGGAGATATTCTTAGGATTAACTAAGGAGGAAGAGTTATGTTAATGAATTTAATAAAAAATGAGTTTACTAAAGGAAAAAGAAACTTAGTTATTTTATTTGTTTTAGCAGTACCTATTGGAGTAGCTATTCTTTTATGTGTAGATTTCCTTATAAGGTATGAAAGTTGGCTATTACCTCAATCTATTGAAAAGGGATTAACTTCTTGGCAAGTATTAATTAAAGAACAACGAATTCTATATTTTAATGATTATATGCCTATGTTTTCAGCATTAATATTAAGTACTTTATTTGAAAGTGAATATAGAAATAATTCATGGACATTCTTATTAACTAAGCCTATAAAAAGAAGGGATGTTTTACTTTCAAAATATATTGTTGCAAGCTTTTATTCAGTAGTGATGCTAATATTAAATGTTATTTCATTGATAGTAGTTGGAGTGATATTTAAGTTTAAGGAACCTATCCCATATAAGTTTTTTACTATTATGTTTTTTGTTCAATTAATATCCTCCTTAGTGATAATGTTAATACATTTATTTTTGAATATAAAAAATAAAAATTTATTAGTATCGATTGGAATTGCTGCAGTATTAAGTATTGTATCTACCAATATTTATCATAATGATTATTTTATTAAATATTTTAATCCATATGGATTCTCATTATTTTCAATAACTCAAGGAAAAAATGAGCTTTTAACACTATTTATTATTTCAGTGTTAATCTTATTTATAGTACCTAAATCAATAACAAGATATTTTAATAATAAAGAAATTTATTAAGGAGTGATATATATGGAGTTGTTTAAAGTAGAATTATTAAAATTAAAAAGAAGTTCCTTATTAAGTTTAGGCTTAATCTTCCCGATAATAATAGTTATTTTTACATTTAGCAAGGTATCAGGAATGGAGAAGATTGCTGAGTTAGGCCTTAGTGAAGGATTATATATGTTTTCTTCAATAGCCTTTATAACTTTATTTTTACCGCTTTATATCATATATGTTGCTTGCATGGTAACTAAAGTAGAGAATGATAATAATGGTTGGAGAGGATTAATGTTATTTCCTATTAAGAAAACTAGTATTTATCTATCTAAATATAAGGTTATGTTATCATTATTAATTATTTCTACTTTATCTTATATAGTTTCATTAAATATTTCATTATTTATTTTAGGAAATAATTTTAATTTTATGTTAGACTCAATGAAATATCTGCTGCAGATTATTACAACAACACTACCAATAATAACTTTACTTTTTATAATAGGAAGAAGGTTTATAAGTATAATACCAGTAATAACTACAGGAGTTATAATGCTTATAACTAATATTTTTATAGCTCAAAGTAAATTTTGGATTTATGCACCATGGACATATTCTATGATGATTTCTGGAGGAGCTATAACTTATAAAGAAAGATATATTGTTTTAGTAGTTTCTATCATTTTATCATTAATAATGTTTGCTATTGATTTCATTGATTTTACTAAATCAGATATTATATAAAATATGATTATGTTAAAATATAACTAAGAGTTTGGAGGGATTATAACAATGGCTAATAATGAAATATTAGATAAAAAAATATTACTTATAGATGACGAAAGAGAACTTTTAGTTTTATTAAAAGAAGTTTTTGAAAAAGAGGGCTTTAATAATATTTATGAAGCTGATAATGGAATAGATGGTATTTTAAGTGCTAAAGAAAATAATCCGGATATTATAATCTTAGATGTTAACATGCCAGATATAGATGGATATAAGGTATGTGATAGAATTAGAAAGTTTTCTTTATGCCCAATAATTTTTTTAACAGCAAAATCTGAGGATGAAGAGAAGATTAAGGGATTAGAATCTGGTGGAGATGACTATGTTACTAAACCTTTCAATATTAAGGAAGTTGTTCTTAGGGTTAAATCCCAGCTTAAAAGAGGGATGATAAATACTAATCCTAAAAGAAATATATATAGTGTTGGGAATATTTATATAAATGAAGATACAGGTGAAGTCATTAAAAATGGGGTGAATTTATCACTAACAGCAAAGGAATATTCATTAGTTTTATTTTTAGTGAAAAATAAGAATAAGGTATTTAGTAAAACATCACTTTGTGAAAATATATGGGGATATGAGTATGATGGTTATGACAATACAATAATGGTTCATATAAGACATTTAAGAGAAAAGCTAGAGGATAATCCAAGTGAACCAAAGCATATAAAAACTTTAAAGGGGATTGGCTATAAGCTAGTTGATTAATATGAAATTAAAATTGACATTAAGGTATGTTTTATCAATGATTATGGTTTTTTATATTACTATGATTGTTTATACTATTTTAAACATAGTGATATATAAGGGGAATTTCTCCTTTGGTGAGGATGTATTTAACTTATCTTTTAGTACTAGGGATTTTGCACTAGAATATGTAAAAGATTTAGAAGAAGATAATGATTTAAGATTAAGTGATGAAAATATTGATAAATTAATAGATAATAATATTTGGATACAGGTTTTAAATAAAGAAAATAAAGAAGTCTATCAGGCTAATAAACCTGATAAAATACCTATAAGTTATAGTACTTATGAATTAGTAGATTTTATAACAGATCCCTGGGGCAGTAGTGCTCCTACAACTATTACTACTAATAAAGTAGTTAATGAAGGTGAAGAATATATGCTTTTAGTAGGTTTTCCTATAGATAAAGTTTATAGATATAAGATGACATTTACTGATGAAAGTATGTTATATCATTTAAGTATTATAGTTTTTGCTTTAATATTAATGACTATTGTAGCTTATATTTTAAGTAAATATCTAGTTAAGCCAATGGTTTCAGTAGTGGATGATATTAATGATTTAAAAAATGGGCTATATAAAAATAAGCCAATTAAAAATGGCGTTTTTGAAGAAGTAAGTAAAAATATAAATGACTTATCTAATGTATTGAAGGAAAATGAAATAAAACGTAATGAAGTAGATAAAGTAAAAGAAGAATGGATAGCTAATATCACACATGATTTAAAGACCCCTTTAAGTTCTATTAAAGGTTATGCTGAGCTTATTCAAGGAAATGATTACGTAGTAGACATTGAGGAAGCTAAAAAATATAGTAGTCGTATTTTAGATAATAGCAATTATATTCAGGAATTAGTAAATGACTTATCCTTAGTTTATAAATTAAAGAATAAAGTTATACCTATTAATTTAAAGGATGAAAACATTATTATATTATTACAAGAAAATATAATAGACTTATTAAATAATAGTAAATATACAGATAGAGAAATAAATTTCAATTATGAAAATGAAAAAGTAATAGCTCCATGTGATAAAAAGTATTTAAAAAGAGCAATCAATAATATAATAATAAATTCTTTAGAACATAATTCTAAGGAGACTATAGTAAATATAACTTTAATAGAAAAAAGCAGTAATATAGAAATCATAATAGAAGATAATGGTGAAGGTATAAAGGAAGAGGATAAAATTTATATATTTGATAGATATTATAAGGGTGTAAACTCTAACTCTTCTTACAAAGGATCAGGGCTGGGTATGGCAATAGCTAAAGAGATTATTATATACCATAATGGTAGTATTAATATTGAAAGTAAAGTAGGGGTAGGAACTAAAATAATTATAGTTTTATAAATAATAAGCTTCCAGTTAAATATATTATGTAAGAAAAAACGTAATAAGTTAACTTGGAAGCTTTTTTAATTTTAATAATTAAAATTTAGGATCGTATACAAGTTTATAATAGCAGTTACCATCTTTTACAGTTATAACTTCATAGCTATTATCATCAATTTTATTAAAGAAAACCATGTTGTCTTCTATATTTTTTGACAACATATCTTTGATATATCTATTTACTTTTTCATAGTCTAAATCATTAACATCTACAAAAGTAGTTCTAAATTCGTTAAGTTTAGAACTCTTAAAATCAAAAGTACTATCTATATTTTCAATTGAAGCCTTGTATAATATGTCAGAATAAGTTATAACTTCTTTTCCAGGAGTATTTATGCTTAAATCGACATTTAGTCCATTTTCTTCTGTATAGTATTGAGTAGTTTCAGCCCCTGATGCCTTTAAAGCCTCCAATAGTACAATATCTTGACTGTGCTCATATCTTCCTATTTTATCCTTAAGTGGTTCTATGTATTTTAAGAGTAGGGAGTTGTTATCAGAAAAAGTTTTAATTAAGGAGACTCCATCTATATACTTACTTAACATTGTGCTGTTTCTTAAGTCTAAATTAGACACATCTAAACTGTTATCTTTTATTTCAAATTTATCCTTATCTTCGATGATATTTTTAAGAGTATCTTTATTTTCATTATTATCATTTGTTATTTTATTTATTGAAGTATCGTTTTCTATAGGTTTATCTTTAATAATGTATTTACTGCAGCCAATAAAAAATATACTTAAAGTGGCTACCGAAATTAATTTTAATAATTTCAAAAAAATCACCTCTTACAATAAATACCACAAAATTCTTAAAAAGTAAATATTTAAAGGATGATTAAGGGTTTTTGAATGAATAATGGATATATTAATATGCTATTCTAATAAACAATCCAATAGTAAATAACATATATCCAACTTAATAGGCCATGAAAAATAGCCCAAGGGATTGACTTCCAAGCTGTATAAGAAATAACTATTGCTAAGCATGATCCAAAGGTAATTCCTTTATTAATTGTTTTATTTATAACAGTTTTATTAGAAGAATTATTATCACTCATTTAATTTACCTCCTTATATTCTGTC
>NZ_JAWGSV010000211.1:0-5424 GCF_032552055.1 Clostridium sp.
AAGATTTAAGTATACGATATTATAAAAAATTAATAACATATTTCATAATACTAGTGAAACAGATGAATCCTTAGAGAAGTAACTACATCTAAATGTAATACATGAAAATTAGTAGCACAATAAAAGTTTATGAATAATATATATTATGAAAAGTGCTAGGGGATAGGTAATTAATATGAAGGTGAAGATAATAAAAGGTACAAATATAGAAAAATTAGAATGTGATGTTAATGAGTTTATTAAAGATAAATCTATTATAAAAATTAGTCATGAGATAGTAACTTCTCAGCTGTATGATAGATCCATAAATATTTTGGTATTTATAATTTTATACGATGAATACAATCATGGTGGATATTTAGACCTGGATTCAATAGTAGATTTAAAAAATAACAAAACTAATTAGAAGAGAAAATGGAGGGCAAAAGATGAAAATTGTTATACTTGCTGGAGGAAAAGGAATTAGAATGAGTCAGTTAACAATGAATGTACCTAAGCCTTTATGTGAGGTTGGGGGGATGCCCATAGTATGGCACATAATGAAAATATATAGTCATTATGGATTTAATGATTTTATGTTTTTATTAGGCTATAAGGGTGAAAAAATAAAAGAATATTTTATAGATTATTCATGGAAAACTAGAAATTTTCTTTTAGATATGAAAAGTGGGAATATTAATATAGATTCTGAACCAGAGCCATGGAGGATAAACTTCATTGATACAGGTATTGAAACCATGACAGGGGGAAGATTAAAAAGGGCTCAAAAGTATATTGGAAATGAAACATTTATGTTAACTTATGGAGATGGACTAGCAGACATAAATATAGATAAATTATTAAAATTTCATAAAGAGCAAGGCAAAATAGCTACAGTTACAGGAATATATAAGAAAAGTCAATATGGAATTTTAACTATAGAAGATGGATTAGCTAAATCTTTTGATGAGAAGAAGAGTACTGATGGAATAATAAATGGTGGATTTTTTATTTTTGAGCCAGAAATATTTGATTATTTGGAAAATGATACAACATGCGTTTTAGAACAAAATCCATTAAAAAAATTAGTTAAAGATAATGAATTAGCAGTATATATTCATAATGGTTTTTGGACTGCTATGGACACTTTAAATGATATAAATAATGTAAATAAAATTTGGAACGAAGGAAGAGGAGATTGGAAAATATGGTAAATAAGTTTTGGAATAATAAAAATGTTTTTGTAACTGGTGGTACTGGATTTTTAGGAAGTTATTTAGTTAAAAAATTAGTAAACTATGGGGCTAATGTAACTATCTTAGTAAGAGATTATATACCACAATCTAATATATATATTGGAGAAGAATATAAAAAGGTTAATGTTGTACACGGTATGTTAGAAGATTATTTATTAATAGAAAGAGCACTTGGAGAATATGAGATAGATACAGTATTTCATTTAGCAGCCCAGGCTATTGTTGGAGTTGCAAATAGAAATCCACTCGGAACTTTTAAATCTAATATAGAAGGAACTTGGAATATACTTGAGGCAGCAAGAAAAAGTCCATTAATTAAACAAGTAATAGTAGCATCTAGTGATAAAGCTTATGGGGACCAAGAAAAACTTCCATATGATGAAAATATGCCACTGCAAGGAAAGCATCCCTATGATGTTTCAAAAAGTTGTACAGATTTAATTGCTCAAACTTATTATGAGACTTACAAGCTACCAGTATGTATTACAAGATGTGGAAATCTTTATGGTGGTGGGGATTTAAATTTCAATAGAATTATTCCTCAAAGTATTCAATCTATATTAAATAAGGAAGCTCCCGTAATAAGAAGTGACGGAAGCTTTATTCGTGATTATTTTTATATAGAGGATGCAGTAGACGCATATATTAATTTAGCTGAAAAAGTTGTAGAGCTTAACTTAGGAGGACAAGCTTTTAATTTTAGTAATGAAATACAAATAACAGTTTTAGAACTAGTTAATAAAATATTGAAGATTATGAGTAGTGATATAAAACCTATAATATTAAATCAAGGAAGTAATGAAATAATACACCAATATTTATCAGCAAAGAAAGCAAGAACTGTATTAGGATGGAATCCAAATTATACGATAGATGAGGGACTAAGTAAAACTATAGAATGGTATGAAGATTTCCTTAAAAAGGAGAGATAAATAATGCAAGAAAGTGTTTTTTGTATGGTTGTATCAAGGACTAGATTAATTCAGGCAATTGCATGTTTTTTATCTTTGCATAAAACTATGAATGATTTTAAAGTATATATCCTTTGTGTAGATGAAAAATGCTATGAATTTCTTAAGAAAATAAATTTTGATAAAATAGTGTTAGTAACAATTTCTGAATTAAATAGAGAAGATTTGTTAGCAATCAAAGCTTCAAGAAAATTAAATCAATATTGTTGGACATTAAAACCTGGTTTTATAAAGTATATCCTTACTTTAGAGGAATCAATTAAAAGGGTAACTTATATAGATTCAGATTTATTTTTTTATCAAAATCCTAATGTAATATTTCAAAATCAACCATATGCTTCTGTATTACTATCTAGTGGAGAAGTGTTTTTGCCTATGTATTCGAAAGATGTTAATAATACTATACAATCTCTCACTGGGAATTTTAACTCGGGGTTTATTAGCTTTAAAAAAGATATCGACGGACTAGCATGTGTTAATTGGTGGGATAAAATGTGTGTAGAAAGTTGTACTTCAAATCCTGAAGATAATAAATTTGGGGATCAAAAATATCTTGATGATATGCCATTCCTATTTAATAATGTTTACGAAATAACATCTCAAGGAGTAAATATTGGGCATTGGAATAGTTTGAAGTATAAGTTTACAGTTTTAAATGATAATATATTGGTAAATAATAATAAATTGGTATTTTATCACTTTAGCGGTTTTAGAATAGTTAGTAAAAATGATATTAGGCAGGTTCATGAACAAGACAGGGCAAATATACCATTTATTTATCAAATATATAGAAGAGTTTTGGGAAAAATTATTGATGATGTTGAAAAGATAGATCCAGAATTTAAGGAATATATTACTGTAGCTGCTATTGATGATAATTAGAAAAGATTAAAAGGGGAAGAGACGAAATGAAAGCAAGTGTTATAATACCAGCATATAATTCTAAAGAGCGATTATACTACAATCTTATATCCTTAAATAATCAAGATTGTGGCTTCAATATTTTTGAAGTTATTGTAGTCGATAATGGATCTAATGATAATACCATAGAAATGTTAGAAAATTTTAAAGCTAAATTTAACTTTAAATTTGTTAGACTTGAAGAAAATAGAGGAATAGCTCGTGGAAGAAATGAAGGAATAAGAAGAGCAGTTGGTGATATTCTAATATTTCATGATAGTGACATGATAGCAAGTAGAGATTTTATAACTAGGCATTTAAAAAATCATGAAGAAAAAAATATAGTTGTATGTGGAATCCTCTGGAAAAGGATTTTTACTTTCTATTACAAAGAATTAAAATTAAGCATTGAGAATTATTTAGATAAAACAGTGAGTAAGCCGGATGGAAATTTTAATCTGATAGATAAATACCCATTAATAGATGTTGAATCAATAATTGATGGAAGCTATTTAAACAAATCTTTTGACTTAGATGCAGAATTTATACGAGGGTTAAAAGAGATATTGAAAAATCACAATGATGAATTAAAAGACTATCTTCTGCCTTGGAGATTTTTTTTAACTAATAATGCTTCTGTAGAAAGAAACAGAGTTATAGAAGTAGGAATGTTTGATGAAAATATAGTTGGATATGGATTTGAAGACTATGACTTAGGAATAAGGCTATATAAATCTGGTAGCAAATTTATATTTGATAAAAATATATTAAGTGTTCACCAAGAACATCCTACCAATAATAATATATTTGAAACCCGTGAAAATATAAATTATATATGTAAAAAATACAATAATAATTATTTTATAGATGTAATATTAGTTTGTACGGCTGGAATAACATCAATTAATGATTATGATTTTAATGAATTAACTAAAGATATAAATAATATGATAGCTGTAAGCTATTTTAGGCCTCTTTTAGGTATATTTTTAGAATTACTTCAAACATGTAGACGACGCTACGTTATAGAAGGTGCTATGGATATAAATAAAGTTATGCCAACTATAGATATTGATGTAAACAAATTAATTATGGAAGTTAAAATTTTAAGAGATATATTTGGAATTAAATACTTTACAGAAGCGATGTTAGCGTTAATAAGAGATATTTATAATGTTTATTATTAAATTCTGAAAATGTACTGAAGAGGAGGGTGCCTATGAATAAATATCATTTATCAATGATATTATCGGAATCAAATTTATTTAAATTAATACCAATGTATGTTTCTTTAGAGAATTGTTGTAGTGATTTTAAGTTATTTATTCTATGTATGAATGATTCTGTTTACAATATACTAAATAAAATAGGTTTTAAAAATATCATTTTAGTACAACTAAAGGATGTAGAGGAAAATAATCATGATTTAGAAATAGCTAAGTCTAATAGAATATTTCATGAATATTGTTGGACACTAAAGCCTATTTTTTTATATTATATTGTTAATAAATATGACAATGCAGAATATTATGCACATGTAGATGCAGATTTATTCTTTTTTTCTGACTTAGATTATATTTTTAATGAGAATTCTGATGCATCAATTTTTCTCATAGATCATAGAAATTCAGAAGAGTTTAAGCACTATTATGAATTAAGCGGATTATATAATACAGGATTTGTAGGATTTAAAAATAATAATGAAGCAAAAGCAGCAATAAAACTTTGGGGGGATAGGTGTTTAAAAAAGTGCACTATTGAATATGATATAGTTAATAAAACCTTTGGAGACCAAAGGTATGTAGAAGACTGGCCTAATATATTTAAAAATGTTCATATAGTAAAATCTATTGGAGCAAATGCTGCATTGTGGAATATAAAAAATTATAAAGTTTCAAAAAAGAATAATGTAGTGTATTTAGATGATTCACCTCTATTATTTTACCATTTCTCTGGTGTAGTGTTGTTGGGAGCAAGAGAATTTGACTTATGTCCTTATTATCACATAGAGGACGAGAATTTAATAAATTATATATATGACCCGTATGTTAGATGGCTATCGAAATCAATAGAAAATGTAAATAAAGAATTTCCATGGTTTAATGTAGGATTTGCTGATAAGGCTAATATTGTGAATTTGCATAACTATAAAGTATAATTAATATATAAGTTGTAATTAAGTTTTTACATTTTATAAAGTTTTATTTAGTGTTGAAAATAATTAATATATGAAGTTATCTAAACAACTTATATTTAAATTAAAAGATCGATTCTTTCAATTTAGATAATTTACTAAAGAATTATTTTTAATTTATAAT
>NZ_JAWGSV010000212.1:0-5385 GCF_032552055.1 Clostridium sp.
GTATGATAATATTACTTTAATATAAATATTATTGACAAATATATATTAAAATATAATTGAAGAAAAAGGAATGAGCTTATATAATAAGATAAGAATAAGTAATGGTGGTGAATAGATGTGAAGATTTTTAAAGTTATACATTATGGTTTATATATGCTAGCTATGCAGCTAAAAGCATTTAAAAGAATATATATTCTTAAAACTAAGGGGGAAAGGGCAGCGATAGATTATGCAGGGAAAGTAGGTTTAGATTGGGCAAAATATACTGTTCATAGAGCTATTAAAATGAATGTTACTGTTATAGGTAAAGAAAACATTCCAGATGTGCCATGCTGTTACATAGGTAATCATACAAGTATATTAGATATACCTTTATTAGTTGATTCAGTTGGAAAATGTATGGGGTTTGTGGCTAAAAAGGAAATGGTTAAAACACCTATTATAGGTTATTGGATGGGTAAATATAATTGTGTGCCTCTAGATAGAGAAAATCCAAGAGAAGCAATTAAAGTAATTAGAGAAGGTAGTGAAAATATTAAAAATGGCTATAGTATGGCTATTTTCCCGGAAGGAACTAGAAGTAAGGATGGGGTTCTTAGAGAGTTTAAAAAGGGAAGCCTAAAGCTTGCTACAATGGCTAAAGCACCAGTAGTGCCAGTTGCTATAGATGGAGCATATAGAGCCTTTGAAATAGATAGGAAGTTTAAGCCTATTGATATTACAGTAACTTTTGGAGAACCTATATATACTGCTGACCTTACAAGAGAAGAAGAAAAGCAGTTAATGGATAAGGTAAGATCTATAATTGCTAAAAATTTAAATCAAGAAGCTTAGCATAAATGAAATTTATATTAGATAATTGAAGACGAAAATTTTAATGCATTTTTTGAAAATAAATTTAGTAATTCTCGAGGAATTACGTCATAAATTATTAATTGTTAAATATTAATTATTAATTGTTAAGAGTTGTACTTACAAACGGAATGTTTTAAGTAATAACTCTTTTTTTATTTCGTATAATTTATAAGAACACCTATATATTAATTTTGAATACAGTAAAATTGAAGGCTATTTAAATAAAATCACTATCTGAAACTTTCAAATACGAATAATCAGTATGAGGTTCTTATTTTTCATTTTTATTAGATCCATAAAAATAGGAGTTGCAAAATTGATGTTTACGATTACAAGGAGGGTTGATATTAGAAAGAGATAAAAATTTAAAAAAATGAAAAAATAATCTTTAAAAACTTGCATAATATATGATATAATAGATAAAAATTGAGTAAAAATGAAATTTTTAAATGATATACATTTCAAAAAGGGGGCAGAAATATGCGTAAAGAGTTTTCTTTAAGCAATGATAAAGTATTAATAAATTTTACTGCGAAGTATTGTTCTACATTTGAGGAATTAGTTGAAAGTGATGGTTTTAGAAGAGTAATTGAGAACTATTTATTAAAGTCTCAAAAGAAACTTACATTAAGTTTTAGATATTTAAGAGATTCATTAAAAACTGATGATGTACATGAGATATCTAATGCACTTATAAGAGTATTTAAATATTGTACAGTTATGAATGTTCAAGAAATTGTTGAAGCAAATACAACATTTGAAGGATTATTTAATGATAAGGACAAGTTTATTGCTTTTATTGAGGACTTATATTTATTCTGGAGAAGACTAGAAAGATATACATTAGTTCATAGCAATAAGTTACAAGATGGATTATCAGCTGTAAGTTTTACTCAAGCAAACTCAGCTTTATCAAATTTAATTTTAAAACTATATAGAAAAATTGAAAAGAATGTTTTAGGATATAAGCCAAGCGTCTTTAGACAAATTCCAGTTGGAGGTAATGCATCAATTATCTTAAATAAAGTATTATGGCCATTACCAAAAGGATATGAAGCCCTAGAAGATATTGAATTTATCGATAGTATTTTATTAGAAACTCCATTTATTACTTATCCTAAGAAGAATACTAGAAGTGGTATGTTTAGTGAAATATCAAAAAATCCATTAAATTATACTAATTTAAATAAGGATCACTGGTTCTGTTACCCAGCTAAGGTAGGAGAATTACTTGCATTTATTTATTTCCATAGAGATTTTATGCAACATGGAATAACTTTATGTAACCTTTTTGAACTTGCAAGATTAGAAGAATACAGAGGGAAGAAGCCAGATTTAGTTTATGTATTTGGTGCTAAAGATGGTGAAGGCGACAAGAAGACTGTATTCTATGATGATAAAGATAATGATATAATGGTTGGTTATATAAATCATTCTGAAGAAATAGATTATTTCGGATATATGAAGAAAATGACTCTTACACTTCATAATTTAGTTATGATTAATAGAGGATATCTACCAATACATGGTGCTATGGTAAATATAGTGCTTAAAGATGGTAAAAATGCAAATGTAGTTATTATGGGAGATAGTGGTGCTGGTAAGTCTGAAAGCTTAGAAGCATTTAGAACTTTAAGTGAAGATTATATCAGTGATATGACTGTTATCTTCGATGATATGGGTACATTTAAAGAAAAAGATGGTAAGATAATTGGATATGGTACAGAAATTGGTGCCTTTGTAAGATTAGATGACTTAGATCAAGGATATGCATTTAAAGAAATTGATAGAAGTATATTTATGAACCCAGATAAGATAAATGCAAGATTAGTAATGCCTGTTGCTCCATATAAGGAAATAGTAAGAGGATATGAAGTTGACTTATTCTTATATGCAAATAATTATACAGATGTTGCAGAAGGTGAAAATTCTATAGAATACTTTAAAAATCCAGAAGATGCTATAAAAGTATTTAAATCGGGAGCTAGAATGGCTAAGGGAACTACTTCTGAGAAAGGACTTGTTGAAAGTTACTTTGCAAATCCATTTGGACCAGCTCAAAAGCAAAATGAAACAGATGTATTAATTGAAAGATACTTTAATGCAATGTTTAAGGGAACTGTAAAAGTTGGACAAATTAAAACTTGTTTAGCATTAGAAGGTCAAGAAAAAGAAGGCCCAAGAAAAGCAGCTATAGAATTATTTGATATAATTAGAAATATAAAATAAATTTGTAATAAAGCCTACATTTAAAGTAGGCTTTTTTTGATGTAAAATATACTTATCAGCATACTCTTATGTAGGAGAGGATTATAGGTGAAAAAAAATATAAAGTTTTATTCAATTATAATTACAGTAACGATAGTAGTTTCTTTTTTTAATCTTCCTGCTTATAGAATTTATGGTGTAAGTCATAATTATGATACAACTAGAGGCCAAGAGTTTTTAAGAAAAATAAATGATGATGATAAAAAAGTAAATCATATTAAAAAGGTGCCATATGTCGTATCATTGTTCTTTAAAAATTCTAAGATGAACTTTAAAAATAATGTATTATATAGAGATAATAGGCTTTATATTTCTATATCAGATTTTATAAAATATTTTGGAGTAGCTGAAAAAGTAGATGATAATAATATAGAAATAGGAAAAGTAGCAAATATAAATTTAGAAGAAAAAGCTTTTTATAAGAATAATAATAAGATTTTATTAAGAGGAGATATATTTGAAGAAAATGGAGAATATTATATTTCTATTTTTGATTTATGTGAAATCTTAGATCTTAATACATATTGGGATTATGAAAACAATAGAATTTATATATCAAATAAGGCATCTAGTAAAACACAGGAAAAGATCCATGAAGATAAAAAGAAAAAAGGGTATATAAGATTTGAAGACTTTACTGCAGGAGATGTGTATCTTTCACAATCTGCCTTAGAAAAGGTAAGGAGAGTAGCAGACTATATGAATGAAAATGAGGAATCTTTTAGTGTTTCATGGATACCGAGGTATATAAACAATAGTTATAAAATAGATAATGATATTTCTAAAGAAGAATCAATGGAAAATTCTAACTTTATTTTCACCTTAGACTACTTGGTAAATAGAGGTGGTAATATTGGATTGCATGGATATACTCATCAATATAATGATACTGATAGTATAATAGGAGGAGAATTTGGTGATGATAATTGCAAAGATCCTGAAGAAATAAGAGGAAGAGTGGAAAGTGCATTAAATATAGCTAACAATACAAATATTCCCATTAGTTATTGGGAAACTCCACACTATCAAACTACAGAGAGTCAACAGAAAATATTTGAAGAATATTTCAAAATTATATATGAGCCAGCAATAGGAATTTATAACAAAAAGATAATTACAAGTAAGAATAATAATATTACAAAATATATTCCAACTCCATTAAGTTATGTAGAGGATGATACTGGAGAAGGGATGTTAAGTAGAATAAGAGAAAATAAAAATCAAGAGTTTAGCTTATTTTATCATTTAAGTATAGAGATAAAGAGCATAGAGGTTTATATTGATAATAATGGAGAGATTATTTATAAGTATGACGATAACTCAATACTTAAGAAGATAGTAAGTTTATCGAATGAATTAGGTTACAGATTTAATGATATTAATGGAATGTAAAATTAATATAGAAAAATCTTTTGTTTTTAAATAGTAGAATTCATGAAACTATAAAAAGATAGGGAGTATAAAATACTCCCTATCTTTTTAAAATATAATTAATCATTAGAACTCATATACTTACTTTTTGCGAAAAATGAAATGCTATATAGTCCAGCAACACCTACTAAAGCGTAAATTACTCTACTAAAAATAGAAGCAACACCAAATAAATTATCAACTAGGTTAAATTGGAAGAAACCTATGAGTCCCCAGTTAACTGCGCCTATGATAACTAATATAAGCATGATTGCGTCAAGTACTTTCAACAATATCACTCCCTTTATTTGATTTACAAATATTATTATAACCAAAAGGAATGATATTATTCAGTTAAAAGCTTATGTTTCTATCTATAGGTTGATTTAAAGAAATAATTGTATCTGTTCTTTGAATTCCATTAATAGAATTAATTTTGTTTAATAGTATATCTTGAAGGTCAGATATATTTTTGCATACTACTTTAGCAAAAATTGAATAATTTCCTGTTGTTAGATGTAGTTCAACAACTTCTTTTATTGTAGATAATTCTTCAAATACTGAATCAAAAGAAGAAGTTTTATCCACATATATACCAACGAAGCAACAAACATCATATCCAAGCTTAGGTAAATTTAGAAGTATTCTTGTACCTTTTATTATACCAAGTTCTTCCATCTTCTTCATTCTAACGTGAATAGTTCCACCACTTACATGACAAATTCTAGCTATTTCTAGGTATGGAGTTCTGCAATCTTTAATTAACAAATCTAATATTTGCAAATCTAATTCATCTAACTGATATGATAAATTTAAACTCATAAGACCACCTCATTAACATTTTATAATTTC
>NZ_JAWGSV010000213.1:0-5376 GCF_032552055.1 Clostridium sp.
TAATTATATTATGTAGAATTTTCAAAGTTAAGTAAAGTTAATTGCTAAAATAACTACATATTGTATTATTTAAAAAATCATCTAGATTTAAATACAATATGTAGTATAATTATAATTATGGATAGATTGTCATATTTATTTAATATTATTAAAATTAACTATATTCTAGAGGGGTGTTAGTGTGAAGGTAAGAAAAAGAGATGGGAGCTTAGTGGATTTTACTAAAGATAAAATAACTAAAGCAATTGAAAAGGCTATGGAAGAAACTAAGATTGGAGTAGATCATAATTTAAGCTCTCAAATATCTAATGAAATCTTTGTAAGTCTATCAAATGGAACTGAAAAATATTATGAAGTGGAAGATATTCAAGATGTGGTTGAGTTTAAATTGATGGATAGTGAAAGAAAGGATGTAGCTAAAAGATATATTATATATAGAAGCGAAAAAGAAAAGGAAAGAAGAAAGAATTCTAGCAAGGAAACTTATAAGATGATAAAGGATGATTTTGTAAGTAAGTATAAACATAGTAAATCTCCTATGGGGCAATTAGGAAACTTTGTTTATTATAGAACATATTCAAGATTTTTATCAGAACAAGGAAGAAGGGAATATTGGTGGGAAACAGTTAGAAGAGCTGTAGAGTATAATACTTCAATAATACCAACTTCAAAGGAAGAAGCAGAAAAATTATATGATAATATTTTTAATCTTAGACAATTCTTATCTGGAAGAACTTTTTGGGTAGGAAATACAAAGGTTTCAAAGCAATATCCTATGAGTAATTTTAACTGTGCATTTCAAATAATAGATTCATTCCAAGCTTTTACGGACTTATTTTATTTATTAATGATAGGATCTGGAGTAGGAGTTAGAGTTCTTAAGGAAGATGTAAATAAGATACCAAAACTTAGGACTAATTATAAATTAATTCATAAGGACTATAAAGAAGTTCCTAAGATTATAAGAGAAGATAGTACATCATTAACTTTTTACAATAATACTTCAGCTGAAATTGTAATAGGAGATTCTAAGGAAGGCTGGGTTCAAGCTTTAGAGCATTTCTTAAATATTGTTGGAAGAAGTCAATATAGAAATATAAATACAATAATTATAGATTACTCTCATGTTAGACCAAAGGGAGAAAGATTAAATACCTTTGGGGGAACAGCTTCTGGTCATGAAAGTTTAAAAAATATGTTCTATAAAATTGATAAGGTAATAAAGAGAAAGTCACTTTTATTAGAAAAGGATAATGTTAAGCTTGCCCCTATAGATTGTTTAGATATTGCTAATATTATTGGAGAGAATGTTGTAGTTGGTGGTGTTAGAAGAACTGCTGAAATGGTTATTATAGATGAAAGTGATACAGAATGTATAGAAGCAAAATCTAATCTTTATAAGCAAGAAGATGGTAAGTGGAGTGTTAATAATGAATTAATTCATAGACAAATGAGTAATAATTCGATTTATTATACTGAAAAGCCAACTAGAGAAAGATTAAAATGGAATATAGAAAAAATGAGATATTCAGGGGAACCAGGATGGATAAATGCAGAAGCGGCTGGTAAGAGAAGACCAAATATGAATGGTGTTAATCCTTGTGGTGAAATATTATTAGACTCACAAGGTTTATGTAATTTAACTACTGTAAATGTATATGCTTTTGTTAAAGAAGATGGAACCTTAGATGAGAAATCATTATTAGATGCACAAAAATTATCTGCAAGAGCAGGTTATAGAATGACTTGTGTAGAACTTGAACTTCCAGATTGGGATAGAGTTCAACAAAGAGATAAGTTAGTTGGATGTTCCTTAACTGGCTGGCAGGACATGGTTAATGCTATTAAATTAACTAAGGAAGAAGAAGCAGACTTACTTAAGAAATTAAAAAAGGCAGCAAAGGATGCTGTATCTGATTATGCAAAGGAACTTGGACAAAATGAACCTTTATTAGTAACTACAATTAAACCTGAAGGTACATTATCTCAATTACCTTCAGTATCAAGTGGAGTTCACTATTCACATTCACCATACTTTATAAGACGTGTTAGAATATCAAGTGATGATCCATTAGTTAAGGTATGTGAAGAATTAGGATATCCAGTATTACCAGAAGTAGGTCAAAGTATTGAAAACTGTACTACTAAGGTAGTGGAATTCCCAGTTAAGGCTCCTGAAGGAAAAACTAAGTATGATGTAAGTGCTTTAGAGCAATTAGAAAATTATAAGATGTTTATGGAAAATTACGTTGAGCATAATTGTTCAATAACAGTTCATGTTAGAGACCATGAGTGGGAAGAAGTTGAAAACTGGGTTTGGGATAATTGGGATTCAGTTGTTGCAGTATCATTTTTACCACTAGATGATAGTTTCTATGAGCTATTACCTTATGAAGCTATAGAGAAAGAAGAGTATGAAAAGAGAGTTAATGAAATGAAACCTTTTATACCTTCTCTAATATCTAAGTTTGAAAAAGAAGAAACTGAGCTTGATATTGGAAATGATGGTTGCGAAACTGGAATTTGTCCAGTTAGATAAATATAAAGCAGGGATAAGACCTTCTTAATTAAATCATATTAAATAAAAAGAAGCTGTTCAGTAGGTGTTTTTAAATACCTTAATGTAACAGCTTTTTTATTTAACTCTTTATATAATCAAAACTTATAAGGTTTTTAAATTTAAATTATTTCTATCAATAAAGGTTCCTTTAATAACCTTATTTTCTCTATTACCAGAAATACAAAGTCTTACTGCTTCAATTCCTAAATCTTCAAGATGAAAGTCTATTGTAGATAAGTTAAGGACCTTACTATTTGAGTAATTATCCTGACCTATAATAATAGGTGGGTCTAAATTATTATTCTTAAAGTACCAGTAGATACCTGAAGCTATTTCATCACTATTAGCAAAAATACATTGTGGCTTAGGGATAATGCTATTAAAGTAAGCTCCTGCCTTTATACCATCTTCAAAATTTCTACAATTAGAAAACGTGTTTTCTTCTTTGAATGTATTTAAGCTTTCAGAAAAGGCTGAATATGTATTTTGAGAGTTTAGACTACTATTAGGTAATCTACTAAAGGTTAATCCTATGTTATATATTCCATTATTTTTCAATGTTTCTAAAATAGATCTATAAGTGTAACTTTTATCTAAAGTTACAGAAGGAATGGCTGAATTACCTGTATCTTCACAGCTTACTATATGGCCATATTCTAAGTATTTCTCAATGATATCATAAGAGTTAGCTGCTGATGTAATTATTATTCCATCAAATTCTTTTGTAGATAGTAATTTTAAATAATTTACTTCAGCATCTTTATCATAATTAGTTGGCAAGAAAGTAACCCTATATTTTCTTTTAAAGCTTTCATAAATAATAGAATTAATTAGTGAGCTATAATAAGAATTATAAGTTACATAAGGAATTATTATTCCAAGAGTATAACTTTTTCCAGTACTTAAGCTAACAGCTTTGTTATTAGGTACATAATTTAATTCATTAGCTATTTTAAATATAATTTCTTTAGTTTCCTCTGATATTCTACTACTATTATTTAATGCTCTAGAAACAGTAGAAGGCGAAAATCCAGATTTCTTTGAAATATCATATATAGTACTCAACTTAGCTCACTCCTTTTAAAAAAATTATATCAAAAATTAATCTTGACGTGCAACCGATTGAACAGTTTATAGTTAAACTATAGATATTAAAAGTTAAGAGGAGAGAATAAAATGAAGAGATTATTAAGTTGTTATGCAAGTGATTTTAAGGATATGAAAGCGGATGAATTAAAAAATGCAATTTTAGCAAGTGAAGGAAGAACTATTTTAGGAGAAACAGTAGTAACTGCTGCACCACTTTTAGAGGGGGTTACAAATGCTGAAGTTATGAGTGCTTTTGGAGCGGATTTAATACTTTTAAATGAGTTTGATGTATTCTTAAAGAAGATTAATGGTATGAAGGATGAAGAAAATCCAATAAGTAAAATTAAGAATCTTGTAGGAAGACCAGTAGGAATTAACTTAGAACCAGTAGATGAAAGCGCTAATTTAATAGATGAAAAAGTTAAATTATCTAGTGGAAGATTAGCAACTATAGATACATTTAAAGAAGCAGAAAAATTAGGAGTTGATTTTATATGCTTAACAGGTAATCCATCTACAGGTGTATCAAATGAAGCAATAAATAATTCTATAGTAAATGCTAAAAAATATTTTTCAGGATTAATTTTAGCTGGTAAGATGCATGGAGCTGGAATGGTAGAAAACTTAGTAGATGAAAAGATGATATTTTCTTTTGTGGAAAATGGTGCTGATGGTATTTTACTACCTGCAGTTGGTACAGTTCCAGGTATAAATGAAAATTTATTATCAGATATAGTTAGAAAAATAAAATCAAAAGGTGCACTAGTAATGAGTGCAATTGGAACAAGTCAAGAAAGTGCAGATGTAGATACTATAAGATTAATAGGTATGAGTAATAAGAGAATTGGAGCTGATATACATCATATTGGAGATGGTGGTTATGGAAGAATGGCAGATCCAGAAAATATAATGGCTTTATCAATAACTGTAAGAGGAAAGAGACATACTTACTTTAAAATGGCTCAATCAATTAATAGATAAAAAAGTTAGACTCTTTAAAAAGCATCATTTCTTATAGGTAATTAACTCCATAGATAATACAATGAAAATAAATAGATTGGATATATAAAATAAAGGGGCTGCTTTTTAAACAGCCCCTTTAAAAATGAATAATAGTTTATGTAAATTTTCTAGAATTATTAAAAAAATTTATGAAATTTCATTAGCTTTTTTATTAAATTTTAATTATTCATTTTACATTGTGTCACAGCACCTTCATTTATATTAAAGCTTAATTAGATATTCATCCTTTCCAATTGCATTAACATCTATATTATTAGAATTTAGTAGATTGATAAGTTTATCAATATTAGTTGTAGATGATGAGTCAATCTTGATTATTAATTCGTTTTTTAATACTTGTTCATTTAGCATATTAAGCATCCCCTTAAAATAAAAAATTTGTATAAGTACATTATAAGGGCAAGTGGATGGGACAAGCAAAGTTAATTAGTGGGCAAATGAGTAGGGGGAAGGAAGAGGAGTATTATAATGGGAAAGTTACCTTTGTAAAAGTAAGTAATATTTTAAAGTGAAATCTATTTCGAATAGTGATTATATTTACATTTGTTTCGATTATGTGTTGTTAAATGAAGTAATTAGATACAAGTAGTGAATAAAAAAGAAAATATGTCGCGATATAGTGACAAATATAAATGTTAAGATTATAATATTTATATAATGTATAAATATTATAATCTTAATAAAAATTTATCATTAGATAAGTG
>NZ_JAWGSV010000214.1:0-5371 GCF_032552055.1 Clostridium sp.
CCTAGTGGGTGGGGGAGGTAAAAATGAACGATGAAAGAAAAAAAGCATTACAATCTTTGAAAACAGCTAGGGGGCAAATTGAGGGGATAATAAAGATGATTGAAGATGATAGATATTGTATTGATATATCTAATCAAATATTTGCAGCTCAATCTTTATTAAAAAAATCAAATTTAATTATTTTAGAAAATCATTTATCTCACTGTGTTAAAGATGCTTGTATAAACGGTGATGGGGATGAAAAAATAACAGAGATAATGAAGATACTAGATAAAGTTATAAGCAGATAAATTAGGAGGTATTATTATGGAAAAGACAATTAATATAGAAGGTATGAGTTGTGGTCACTGTGTGGCTCACGTTAAGGAAGCTCTAAGTGAATTAAAGGATACTAAAGTTATTGAAGTAAGTTTAGAAAATAAACATGCTGTTGTAGATACAGATATTTCTGATAATGAAATAATTTCTACTATCGATGAAGCTGGATATGAAGTTACATCAATAAAATAGTAGTCTTATATAAAGTTAATTATGAAATGGCTTTAATTTATAAAATGATATATTTATATATATCTGATTGAAGAATAAAGCCATGGAACTAAGAAGGGTTATCTATAGATAACCCTTTGTATTTTGGAGAAATAAATTAGTTAAATGAATAAATTGAATAAATAATTACTCATTAATCTATTTAATAATCTATTTAATTTTTTTAATTATCTTACTCATTTCAGTAATATGATGGTTAAGATTTATTAAATCATCCTCTTCTAATGATGAGATTCTTTCTGATAGATTATTTTTCATCTCTATTTTCTTTTCTTCTAGAAATTTATGAGCTTTTTCAGTAAGTTCTATTTTCAATTTTCTTCTGTCTTTTGGATCTGTGTATCTATGAACAAAACCCTCACTAATTAACTTATCTATAATAGGTGTCATATTTGGTTTTGATATATCTAAGCATTTAGCAACATTTGAAACAGAAGTTGATTTTATATTCAGCAAATGAAAAAGCACTTTCATATGAGAGGGGGGGATAGCATTATTCTTAACTATTTCACTATGATTAAATAATTTATTATTAACGTGGAATATTAAATTAAGTAAGTTGTTAGTTACGTTATCCATCTTAGTTTTATCCATTTTATCCTCCTTAATAAGTATAGTCTTATTATAAACCATTATTTTTAGTTATACAACCATAATTATTATTGACATATAATAGTTATAAAAATATAATTAATATAGTCATAGTAATTTAAATGCATAAATGAGAGGAGACGAAGATTATATGATAAAGTTAACAAGATATTTAAAACCATTTTTAGTCTCTATCTTTGCTGTAATTGCTTTGCTTTTTGTTCAGGCAATTAGTGAACTATCCTTACCAGATTACATGTCTAACATAGTTAATGTTGGTATTCAGCAAGGTGGAATTGAAAATTCAGTTCCTGAAATAATTAGAAAATCAGAAATGGAAAATCTATTTTTATTTATGAAGGAAGAAGATTCGAATTTTATTAAAGAGAACTATACTTTATTAAATATAAATAATCTAGATACTAAAGAAAAAAATGATTATTTATCAAAATATCCTATATTAGAAAATGAGGAATTATATAAGCTTAATACAAAGAATAAAGATAATATAGAAAAAATGAAAGATATCTTTGCTAAGCCTGAAGTTATAGTTTATGGAATTAATTCTGGAACCTTCGATAAAGAATTAGAAGGTAATATTATGAATGGAAGCATGCCGCAAATTCCTGGGATGCAAGATGTTAAAGATCCCTTTATGTTATTTAAAACCTTACCTAAAGAATATTTAAATGAAATGGTAGAAGATATTAATGAAAAGTTTGAAGGCATGGAAAGCAGCATGATTGAACAAGGGGCTGTTTCATATGTAAAGAGTGAATATAAATCTGTTGGAGTTAATGTAGATTCACTTCAAACTAGGTATATAATATTAGCAGGAATTAAGATGCTAGGTATAGCACTAATTAGTATGATAGCTGCTATAATAGTTGGTTTACTATCAGCTAAAATAGCTGCTGGAGTAAGTAGGTCTTTAAGAAAAGATGTATTTAAGAAGGTTACAAGTTTTTCAAATACTGAATTTGATAAATTCTCGACTGCATCATTAATTACTCGTAGTACTAATGATATACAACAAATTCAAATGCTTATGGTTATGTTATTTAGAATAGTATTTTATGCTCCGATATTGGGAGTTGGTGGTATTCTTAAGGTTCTAAAAACTAATACTAATATGACTTGGATTATTGCTCTTGGTGTAATATTAATTTCAATATTAGTTGCAGTATTATTTACTTTTGCAATGCCTAAATTTAAATCAGTACAAAAACTTATTGATAAATTAAACTTAGTTACAAGGGAAAGTTTAACAGGAATGCTTGTTATCAGAGCTTTTAGTACTGAAAAGCATGAAGAAGAAAGATTTAATAAAGCAAATAATGATTTAACTAAAACTAATTTATTTGTAAATAGATTAATGGCTTCAATGATGCCTGCAATGATGTTAATAATGAATGGATTAACTTTACTTATAGTATGGGTAGGATCTCATCAAGTTGATATGGGTAATATGCAAGTTGGTGATATGATGGCATTTATGCAATATGCTATGCAAATTATAATGTCATTCCTTATGATATCAATGGTTTCGATAATGTTACCACGTGCTTCAGTATCAGCTCAACGTATTAGCGAAGTTTTAGATACAGAATTATCTATTAAAGATAAGAAAGAAAAGAAGAAGTTTAGAAAAGAAGAAAAAGGTATTGTTGAGTATAGAAATGTAAGTTTCAAATATCCAGGGGCTGAAGATAATATACTTAATAATATTAGTTTTACTGCAAGACCTGGTGAAACTACAGCTATTATAGGTAGTACAGGTAGTGGTAAATCTACACTTATAAATTTAATTCCAAGATTTTATGATGTAACTAATGGAAGTATTTTAGTGGATGGAGTAGATATAAGGGATGTAGATCAAAAAGAACTAAGAGATAAAATTGGATATATTCCTCAAAAAGGAGTTTTATTCTCAGGAACCATTGAAAGTAACTTAAAATATGGAGAAGCTAATGCTACATTAGAGGATATAGAGGAAGCTTCAAAGATAGCACAAGCATTAGAGTTTATTGAAACTAAGCCTGATAAATATGCAACAGAAATATCTCAAGGTGGTACTAATGTATCTGGAGGTCAAAAACAAAGATTATCTATTGCTAGAGCTTTAGTTAAAAAGCCGGAAGTTTATATCTTTGATGATAGCTTCTCAGCTTTAGACTTTAAAACAGATTCAGCTTTAAGAAAGGCAATTAAAGATAACATTAAAGATGCAACTATGATAATAGTAGCACAAAGAATAAGTACTATAAAAGATGCTAATCAAATCATAGTTTTAGATGAAGGAAATGTTGTTGGAATTGGAACACATAAAGAGTTATTAGAAAACTGTGAAGTTTATAATCAAATAGCCTCATCACAACTTTCAAAGGAGGAACTAATGTCATGAGTAAGAAAGTAGATAATAAAAGACATGGTGGTTTCGGTGGCCCTATGGGTGGAATGCATTTAGGTGGTGCTAAGGCTAAGGATTTCAAAGGAACTACAAAGAAACTATTAGATTATTTAAAGCCATTTAGATTGTCAATAATTATTGTTTTAATATTTGCTGTTGGTAGTGCAGCCTTTTCAATTATTGGTCCAAAAGTTTTAGGACATGTAACTACTTCTATTTTTGAGGGGTTAGTAAGTAAGATTTCAGGAAGTGGCGCCGGAATAGACTTTTCTTATATAGGTAAATTAATTGTAATACTTATAGTATTATATGTAATTAGTGCAGCATTTTCATTTATACAAAACTTCGTAATGTCAGGAGTTGCACAAAAAGTTTCTTATAACCTTAGAAAAGAAATTTCTCTAAAAATAAATAAAATGCCATTAAAATATTTCGATAAGATGTCACATGGTGAGGTTTTATCTAGAGTAACAAATGATGTTGATACTGTAAGTAATACGCTAAATCAAAGTTTATCTCAAATATTTACATCTATAACAACTTTAATTGGTGTACTTATTATGATGTTATCTATAAGTGGAACTATGACCTTAGCAGCTATAATTGTTGTACCTTTATCTGGGGTTCTTATATCATTTGTAGTTAAGAAGTCACAAAAATATTTCAAAGAACAACAATCTTATTTAGGTCATGTAAATGGACACGTTGAAGAAATATATAGTGGTCATACTATAGTAAAAGCTTTTAATGGTGAAGAAAAATCTGTAGAAGAATTTAATGAATTGAACGATACATTATATAGTTCAGCTTGGAAATCTCAGTTTTTATCAGGTATGATGATGCCAATAATGACTTTTATAGGTAATATAGGTTATGTTATTGTTACCATATTAGGTGGATATTTAGTTGTTAAGAACTCAATAAAGGTTGGAGATATTCAATCATTTATTCAATATATAAGGTCATTTAATCAACCTATAGCTCAAGCAGCACAAATAGCTAACGTATTACAATCAACTGCAGCTGCAGCTGAGAGGGTATTTGAATTCCTAGAAGAGGAAGAAGAATCTGATTTAGATACAAATCCTATAGATGTAGAAGAGTTAAAAGGTGAAGTAACATTTAAGAATGTACACTTTGGATATAATGAAGATAAGATTATAATTAATGATTTCTCTAGTAAGATTAAGCCAGGCCAAAGAATTGCTATTGTTGGACCTACTGGAGCTGGTAAAACTACTATAGTAAAATTATTAATGAGATTTTACGAGTTAAACTCTGGAGAAATACTATTAGATAACTACAATATAAACGAATTTAAGAGAAGTGATTTAAGAAAAGCATTTGGAATGGTTCTTCAAGATACATGGTTATTTAATGGATCAATAATGGAAAATATCCGATATGGTAATTTAAATGCTAGTGATGAAGAAGTAATTAATGCAGCAAAAGCAGCTCACGTACATCACTTTGTTAAGACATTACCTGATGGATATAATATGGAACTTAATGAAGATGCAAGTAATGTATCACAAGGTCAAAAACAATTATTAACTATAGCTAGAGCAATACTAGCAGATCCTAAGATTCTAATACTAGATGAAGCTACAAGCTCAGTTGATACTAGAACTGAAGTGTTAATTCAAAAAGCTATGGATAACTTGATGAAGGGAAGAACTAGCTTTATAATAGCTCATAGATTATCTACTATTAAAGATGCAGATTTAATCTTAGTAATGAAAGATGGAGATATAGTAGAGCAAGGAAATCATAATGAGCTATTAAATAAAGATGGATTCTATGCTAATCTTTATAATAGCC
>NZ_JAWGSV010000215.1:0-5344 GCF_032552055.1 Clostridium sp.
GCTTTGGATCTATCACCATAACTTTATTCTCATTAGTTATATAAATATCTCTGCACCTTGCATCAAGTTTAACAAACTTTAATTTTTTAAACTCTTCAATTAAATAATATAAACTTTCTGATATTTCATAGTTAAATCCTTTTTTCTTAATATAATGATCTAACCTCTTCCCATGAACCTTGTCCCTTACCATATAAAAACTGCCTATATTGTACAATCTAGGGAAGTATTTTGATCTACTAACCTTTTTAAGTATTTCTCCTTCTTCTTTGCAACATTTTGACTCCTTAAAGATCTTAATTGCCTTATTTTCTGGCAATTCATAAACTATTCCATTATGACCTTCTCCAAGAAATACAGCACTTTTAAAAAGTTCCTCCGTTTCAGAATCAAAATCAGCTGAATAAGAATAGCTTCTAGGCATAAAACTCTCCCCAAAAATTATTATTACTATATACTATTATTTCCAAGGAAATAATATAACAAATCTTTATTCAAAAATAACTGATTCTGGTTTTACTGTATCTCCATAAGCTGGAGCTAAAGTCTTTTCAAATGCTTCTTTAAAGAATCCTTCACTAATTAAAGTATCTATCTCTTTATTTAACCACTCTAAAAGTTCAGTATCTCCTTTTTTAACTGCTGGCGCAATTGTATCCTCATCACCTAATGAAGTAATATAAGTTGTATATCCTGGATTTTCTTTTGCCCAAGCAAATAATAAAGTATTATCATGTGCTAAAGCATCTCCTCTACCATCTGTTAGAGCTGCAAAAGTTTCTGTATTTTGTTCATATTTAATTAGTTCTATATCTGGATAATTTTTAGTAAAGTAACTTTCTGCTGTAGTTCCTTTATTAACTAAAAGCTTTTTATCCTTTAATTCTTCAACTGATTTAATAGGTGATCCATCAGATGATACTACACCTAACGCAACCTTCATATAAGGATTTGCAAAGTCAACTTTTTCTTTTCTTTCTGGAGTTACAGTAAAGTTTGCAAGGATTATATCTACTTTATTTGATTCTAAGTATTCTACTCTGTTAGCTGCCTCAACTAATACATATTCAACCTTGTTTTCATCTCCAAGTAAATCCTTTGCTATTCTCTTTGCTAAATATACATCATAACCTTGATTTTCTCCTTTTTCATCAACAAAGCCAAATGGAGGTTTGTCGCTAAATACTCCAATTCTCACTTTTCCTTCATTCTTTATTTTATCAATTGATGACTGATTTTCTTGTGGCTTTTGACTACATCCAACTAGCACCCCCACTGCTAATACAACTGTAAAAATTACTGATAATAGTTTCTTCATATTATTTACACCATCCCTTTTAAAATTTTTAATATTTTATTACTTATTGCTTATTATTTTAAAATGAAAAAATGAAGGAAGTTTTGAAATGCAAAACATCTTTTGTTTTAAAGATTTCCTTTGAAAAATCTGTAAGGATTTTTTTAGACATTCTTTCATTTTTTAATTTTTTAATTCTTTCATTAATAACTTTCCCTACTTATATAAATCAAAAGATGCTAAAAAGCTTTTAGCTCTTTCAGTTTTTGGATTATTAAAGAATTCCATAGGAGTAGTTACTTCTACTAATTTTCCTTCTTCCATAAAAACTATCTTATCTGCTACATGCTTTGCAAATTCTAATTCATGGGTTACAACTATCATAGTCATTCCATTCTTCGCAAGCTCTAATAGTACCATTAAAACTTCTCTAACCATTTCTGGATCTAAAGCTGCTGTAACTTCATCAAAAAGCATTATTTCAGGATTCATGCATAAGGCTCTTACTATTGCAATTCTTTGCTTTTGACCTCCTGATAATTCTCTTGGATAAGAAAATTTTCTATTAAATAAACCAACTCTATTTAATAATTCATCTGCTTGTTTTTCTGCTTCTTCCTTTTTTCTATTTTGAGCCTTTGTAGGTCCAAGAAGTATATTATTAATTACATTTAAGTGAGGGAATAATTCATAGCTTTGAAAAACCATCCCTACTATTCCCCTTACCTTTTCAAAAGGTATTTCTTTCCCTAATAAACCATAGCCTTCAAGATGGATTTCTCCTTTACTTATTTCCTCCAAGCCATTTATACATCTTAAAAACGTACTTTTCCCACAGCCAGAAGGTCCAAGTACTACTACAACTTCGCCTTTTTTAACTTCTAAATCTATTCCTTTTAATGCTTCAACTTCTCCATATTTCTTTTCTAGGCCTTTCACCCTTAATAAAACATTATCACTCATAATTCTTCCCCCTTAGTTTAACTTTCTTTCAAGAGCTTTTGCCCCTAATGAAATAGGGAAGCAAATAATAAAATAAATTATTAGCATAAAGCCATAAATCCAAAACGGAGTTAGAGGCTCTGTTAAAATAGACCGTTCAATGATTTGCTGACCAACTTTAACTAAATCTACTGTTCCAATTAAAGTCATTAAAGTAGTGGTCTTAATCATTCTTGTAGTTAAATTGATTATTCCAGGCAAAACCCTCCTTATACTTATTGGAATTATAATAAATCTATAGGTTTTTATCTTATTTAAAGATAATGCCATAGCAGATTCATAATATATTTTAGGAATAGAGGTTATTGCACCTCTTACTAAATCTCCTATCTCAGCAGTTCCCCATAATGTGAAAACTATATATCCAACTAGTATTGAATCTATATGGATATTTAAAACTTTAGGAATTCCAAAGTAAAATATAAAAAGCCATACCATTATAGGTACAATCCTTATACTTTCAAGATATATAAAGGAAATGCTTTTAATAACCTTGTTTCTACTAGTCATAATAATTCCAAATAAAATTCCTAAAATAGTTGATAGTATTACTGAAACTAAAGCTATATTTAATGTTACAGCTAGTCCCTCCATTAACCTTTTTAAATTATCTATATTAAATATTGTGTTATTGGCCAAATTCCCCATACCTTAACCTCCTTTCTAAAAATCTACTAAATATTGAGATTGGAAGTAAGATAATAAGATAAAATATAACTACTAATATTAATGCTTCACTTGTCTTATAATACATTCCAATAACATCTTTAGTTACAAACATAAGCTCTACTACTGCAATTGATGCAATAATTGATGTCTCCTTAACTAAAAAAATAGCATTAGCTACTATTGATGGTATTGAAATCGAAAAACTAATTGGCATTATAATACTAGTCAGTATTTGCTTCTTACTAAGGCCTAAAGCTTCTCCACTTTCAATTTGTGATTTTGCAACAGCATCAACTCCTCCTCTAAAGGTTTCAGCCATATAAGCTCCTCCTAAAAAAGCTAGTCCTATTACTCCACAAGCAAAACCACTAAGCTTTATTCCAAACTTAGTTAGTCCATAATAAAGAAAAAAAACTTGAATAAGTAAAGGTGTATTTCTTGAAAATTCTATATACACCTTAGAAGTTATAGTTAAAATCTTCAAATTAAAATATCTTGCTGTTTCTATTAATAGCCCAATTAAAATAGATAAAATTATAGAAACTACCGCAAGCTTTACAGTCATAATTGTACCTTGCATAAATGTAGGTATAATTTCTCTAATAAAATTAAAATCTATGTCCATTTACATTCCCCCATTGTAAAGTCATTTAAGTTCACAGTACGTAAACTAAAATACAATTTTCTTCTCTCTTTGTTTTTCCTCAACCTTTAATTATTTCCGTTTTATTATCCCTACTATTCCGATATGTTTTGTTGTTAATATTCTATATTCTATATATACTGTTTATTTTTGTCAATAGAATTATTCCTATTTTTAACTTTTATTTTGGCTGTGAAATCCCATTCATCCTATTTACCTTAGAAAGGTTATTGGTTTATATTTATTATTAAACTTTTCAACATATAAAGATTAATATCGCCTTAAAAATCTCGTTATCATTATATTTATTCTTGTAGATTATTTATATAATTTGTAAAGTGTATGAAATATTTTAGCTTAATTATTAATGTTACAAATATAACAACCCATAATTAGTTTATGCGTTAATTTATCCTTTGTGAGAAATATAATTGCATAAAAAAAGGCTGTTATAGAAACAGCCTAATTAACATTTAATAATTTTTTTATTTTTCATTACAAGACAACACCTTAAGTTATCTTTCATTTTTCATTTTTATCGTCCGACAATACCTTAGCTTATCTTTCACTGCCTAAGAATACAACACCTATTGTTCCAGGACCACCATGAGTACCTATAACCGCTCCAATCGAGTTAATTATTACACCTTTAACATTATACTCATTTAATATCATTTCCTTAACTGCTAATACATCTTCTAAACAGTCAGCATGGCATAAAAATATAGTTTGATCTTCTATATTTTCTCCTTTTTCTTTAATTAAATTAACTAAGTGCTTTAGAGCTTTCTTTCTTCCTTTTAGCTTTTCAGCAGGAACCACTCCACCATCATTGTCAATTTTTAAAGTAGGTTTTATTCCAAGTAATCCACCAACTACAGCAACAGCTCCAGAAATACGTCCACCCCTCTTTAAATGATTTAAATCATCTACAGTGATTCCATGAATTACTTTTCTTTTTATTGATTCTAAATGATTAACTATTTCTTCAATAGTATTATTATTTTTTATCATTTCTACAGCCTTATATATTAATAAGCCCTCTCCAACTGATACGCTTAGAGAATCAACTATATTAATTTTAGCTTCTGGATATTCTTCTAATATCATCTTTCTAGCAGTTACAGCACTACTAATAGTTCCACTCAATACTGATGATAAACCTATGTATAAGATTGTTTTACCTTCCTTAGTATACTTCTCAAACATTTCATGAAAAGTTCCTACATTAACTTGAGTAGTAGAAGGCATAGCCCCTTCCCTTACAGCTTTAAAAAAGTCCTCATGCTTTAATGTTTGTCCTAAGTCATCTGGTATAAATTCTCCATTTAAATTTACCATTAACGAAGCTATATCAATATCATTTTCTTTAATAAAATCTATAGATAAATCACATGCTGAATCTGTAATTAATTTTATACTCATATTATTCAACTCCTATAAGTTTCTTAATTTTTAATCATATTATATCTTCAACTCATTCCATTGTCAAATGTTTTGATGGTCAAAATATAATTGTATGAAAGATATTATATCCCCATTCCCCCTAACAATATCTAAAACATAGTAAGTCATAAAACGCGAATATAACTGCAAAGATAAATAGAATATGCTAGTAGATAACCATTTGAAATACCAAAATTTGAAAATTAAGTAGTTAAAAAATTAAAATACTGCATATTCTTCTAAATAATACAGTATTTATACGAATGTATTTATTATTTATATAATAT
>NZ_JAWGSV010000216.1:0-5329 GCF_032552055.1 Clostridium sp.
TTTTATCTGACATAAATATTCCTCCTGAAATTAAAGATTCTAAATTGATATAATAATCTCTAATTGATGAGAAACTATTTACCTAAATGAAACTTTTTTGTTAGCAACTTTGCTACTCATTTATAATAACATATTTTTTGTTCAATAGCAACCTTTTTTGTAAATAATTTTTCTTACAACTGATTTTTAACAAGGAAAATAGCCTTTAGCGAGATATATACGCACCTAACATATTTCATCTCTTACCCTTACCACTTTAATTTCTTCCCTAGAAAAATAGGAAATCATTTTTCCTACAGTAAAAACGGAAAGAATTGTTCCAATTCCTATTCCTTCAATCCCACCTTTTACAAAAAACATTAAAATACAAGAAATCATAACTACTATAAAATCAAAATAAATCTTAATTTTCCCAAAAGGAATCTTATATTTTTGAGATAAGGCTTGAACTAAACCATCTGGTGCAACTGGAACTAAATTTGCATTTATTGTTAATGTAACTCCTAATGCTGTAAATACAAAACTTAATAATAGCAATAATAAATTTAATACCAAATTATCAAAGTTAATACTTATTATTCTATTAAACAAATTAACTATATTCCCGAATAATATGGCAAATACAATTTGTAAAAGCTGTAACTTCTTGAAATCCCTCTTTAATATAACAAACTGCATTCCTACATAAGAGCTATATAAAATCGCTGAAGCTGTTCCAATTGAAATATTAGTAACATTATTTATTACAAAAGGTAAGCTTGTAATGGGAGAAACCCCAAGGCCTGATTTTATAGCAACTACAGACCCTAAGGCTAAAATTAGCATTCCCAAAAAATATCTAATAAATCTCCTTAAACTCATACCTACTTAACTTTATCAGGAGAATAAAGAATATTACCTTCCTTACCATCTACTCTTTTGTGATTTTCGATTTTATTTGCTGAATATAACTTATATCCATGAGTTTCAACCTCTTGACGGGCATCATTTCCAGCTAAAATATTTTCACAACATTCTATGACATTATCCAACAATACCTTTTCTGAGAAGAATGTTCCATGGTTTCTATAAATAGTATCATATAAACTTTCATAAGTTTTTAAGTGTATAAGACTTTCTCTATATTCTGATACATTTGATGAATATTCATCAAATAATAGTACACCAACACCACAGGCATCACCAAAAATAATTGCTCTATCTTCATTAATTAAAGGACAAATTATTCCAGGGGTATGACCTTTTACTTGTATCATTTTAATAGTAACTCCACCTAAATCAATAGTATCATTATCCTTAATATTCTTAATTTCACCAGTTATATCAGGGGTAAAATCTTCTCTTGTTACCTTTCCTGTAGGGTCATGTTTTAAGGTATCCTTTACTCTAAACTCAAAGTCATTATGCATCTTTAGTACAGGCATGTCCTCATGTGGCATATAAACCTCTTCAAATAGTGATGCTCCTCCTATATGATCTAAATGACCATGAGTTAAAACAACTACTATTGGCTTATTAGTTATTTTTTCAATATATTCCCTAATATTTCCTATACCTCCACAAGTATCAAGTAAACAAGCCTTTTCTTGTCCAACTACTAAATAGCAACATACCCCTGTTATATCTATTATCCTATATAAATGTTCTTTTAGTTTTTCATGTTTAAAGTATTCCATTTTATTTTCACCTTTCTTATTTAACATTTTCATCTAATTTCATAAACCACATTACTAAGAATCCTGATACTAAACCAATTACTAAAGTTAATATTAAAGAGATATAATTGCTCTTATCTCCGCCAAAGAATGCTGGAAGTAAGTATATACCATTAGATGGGTTTAACACATATGCTGTAAGATTTAAGAAACCTGCTGCAACTCCAGTAATAAATCCAGAAATAATTCCTGCATACATTGGTGTTTTATAAGGCACATTCAATCCATATAATAAAGGTTCTCCAACCCCACCAAATATCCAAGAAATAAAGTATCCAAAAGTCATAGCTTTCTTTTCTTTACTCTTAAACTTAACTATACAAGCTAAAGCAGTACCAGCACCAGCCCATGAACAAGCAAGTATTGCTGGTAAAATAAAGTTATCATACCCTACCATAGGAAAAGTCATAAATAGAAAACTTAATAACAATGAATGCATTCCTGTCATAACAAGTAGTGAAAAAGTTGCTCCAACAATACCTAATGCTAAAGGTCCAGCAATATCATATAAACCTAAAATTCCATTACAAATGTAATTTCCAAGAAAAGAACCAATTGGTCCAAATAAACTTAAAGCAAGTGGTAACATTACAAGTAGTGTCCCAAAAGGAATTACAAATACCTTTAATAATTCTGGTGAATGCTTTTTAAAGAATCTTTCAACATATCCCATTACCCAAACAGATAAAATTATTGGAATAACTGAACCAGAGTAGTTTTGAACAATTGTTGGAATACCATACACACTAAATGATGTACCTTCATTAGCCATATTAATTAAAGTTGGGTGAATATATATTCCTGCTAAAAACAACCCCATAATTGGATTACAATTAAATTGCTTAGCTGCTGTATATCCTAAATATATTGGTAAGAAATAAAATCCTGCATCTCCTACAAAGGTAAATAATACATATAATGAATCTGTTTCAGATACTAAATTTAAAAGTTGTGGTCCTATACAGGAAGCAATAGTTTTAGAAAGACCAGCACAAAGTAAAATTGGAATTAGTGGTGTCATACACCCTGCTAAAGTCCCTAATATATTGTTTAAAATATTTTTTATAGACTTCTTTTCTCCATCAGTTTCTTTAACTTTAATCTCATTTTCCTTTTCAATAATATCTCCTACTAACTTTACAACCTCATCATAGTAGTTTACTACCTGTGGTCCAATAATAAGCTGTAGTTGACCAGCCTTATTTACAACTCCTGCAATTTCGCTAATTGACTTAAGTTCACCCTCTTTAACCCTAGATAAGTCTTTAATTTTAAATCTTAATCTAGTCATACAATGAGTTACTGATAGGATATTTTCCTTGCCACCTACCTTGTCAATAATTTCTTTTGATACATTTGTTAATTCCATAATATGATCCCTCCATTTTTATAATAAAAATAAAGGTCTAGCCAGCATTACCTGTCACCATCCAGTTAAATATATTAACAACTTTTAGCTGTAAGTTTTATAATATGTAATAATAAATATAGCTCCTCATCATCTTGTCTTTCAGAGATATTAAATCTATCATGTTTAGAGATATACCTCATAATTTCTTCAATACATTCATATTGCTTTGAATATTGACTCTTCATCATATTTAAAATATTTGTACTTTTCTCAATCTCAATATCCTTCCCCTCTAATAACCTTTGGAATAAAAATCTTAAATGTGTTACAAATCTACTATAAGATAAGCTATTCTTGTTAATTTCAAAGGAAAATTTATTTAATACAATGTTATAAATATCATCTATCATTTGAGTAATTTCAAGCACTTCCTTAAGTTCACTATTCATTTGAGCATTTAAAATATGAAGAGCAATAAAACCAGCCTCATCCTTACTTACATTAACATCAAATCTATCCTTTAATAATTCAACTATTTTTTCACCAATCTTATATTCCTCAGGATACATTCTTTTAATGTCCCAAAATAGTGTATTATTAAACTCTATTCCAAGAGATATTCTCTCAAGTAAATTTGAAATATGATCAGTTAACGTTACATAAATTTTATCAGATAGTTTTTTATCTATTTTGTTTTTAATTATCTCAATTGCATATTCACTAAATTCAATACAATCAATGGGAATACAGGCCAAAATTTCTTGATATCTTGTAGTAGTTTCCTTTGAATCACAAACAAAAACCTTTTCAATTTTTTCTTTATCAAGCTCATCTCCCGCCTTTTTTCTATAGGCAACACCTTTTCCTTTTATAATAACCTCCTCATTATTCTCATTAAAACACATTACTGCATTATTATTAAGAACTCTATGAATAATCATTTCATTACTCCTTTTATTCAAGATTAAAAATCAAATCACTTTCATGAACATTTTTTTCATATACTTGCACTACCTTTTTATAGTTAGCAATATCAGTTACTAAAACCATTGTATCTACTTCATACCCTGCATTTATTACTTCCTCTAAATTTACTGTTAAAAGCTTATCACCTACTTTTACCTTATCTCCTTGTTTTACAAAAGCCTTAAAGCCTTTCCCATCAAGTTCAACTGTATCTATTCCAACATGAATAAGTATTTCTACTCCTTCATTAGTTTTTAACCCAATAGCATGACCTGTTGGAAAAACCGTAGCTACTTCTCCATCTACTGGTGATACTATATTACCTTCTTTAGGCACAACTGCTATACCATCTCCTATAAGTTTTTGTGCAAATGCAACGTCATTAACATTTTCTAAATATTTTACTACTCCTAAACATGGACTATAAATTTTCACTTTTCTGCCTCCTCAAAAGAATTTATATAAAAAAAAGACCAATTTGCATGATAATCCCTAAGGATTTGCAAATAGGTCTTGCTTAACTAAATAATAACAAACCACATCTTACGACTTAAGTATACCATTATTTTATTTTTTGTACAACCCTTTTTGTAAACTTTTACTTTTCTTCTACCATACTCAATTTTAAATATTTCTCAGATATAAATTCCCAAGATATATTAATTGCTTCCCCTCAATGATTCCACTTTTTACTAGTTCTTTTTTTACTTCTTTTAAAGCAGTATTAATTGTTGTTATGATCATTTTCATTTTGACTATTCACTGTTACATATAATAAGCTCCATTCCTCTTAATTCTAAAATAATAACCCTCGACAATACATTCCTATATCGTCGAGGGTTTCATGGTGGAAGCGACGCATAAATAATCTCTCCCTTATATTTAATTATCCATTTTTAGTTAATTTACTTTAATATATTTATTTCTTATAGTTACTTCTTCTAGCTCATCTATTTTTTTATTATATATTTCTTTATATTAACTAAATTCTACCCATATTTCATCTATAATATCTGGTTTATCTATTTTATTAATTACATCTACTATGTTATCTTTGTCAAAATGTGTCTCGTTTCTAATCAATAACACTTTTTTTTACTGCTATAACTATTTGTAAATTTTCCCTTACACTCATTATAAAGTTTATTTGTATTTTTCTTGATGTGTTCTTCCGGAAAATACATACCAGAAGAAATCTCATCCCTAAAATATAAAAACTTCTATATGTAATCAAATTACACATAGAAGCTTCTTATAAGTAATATCTTTATTCAATATATTATTCTTAATTATAATA
>NZ_JAWGSV010000217.1:0-5328 GCF_032552055.1 Clostridium sp.
GGAAACACTCCTTTCCATTCCGAACAGGAAAGTTAAGCTCTACAGCGTCGATGGTACTGCACGGGCGACTGTGTGGGAGAGTAGAACGTTGCCAGGTCTATTGAGGATCTTTAGCTCAGTTGGTTAGAGCAACCGGCTCATAACCGGTAGGTCCGGGGTTCGAGTCCCTGAAGGTCCACCATATTTGGGGGTATAGCTCAGTTGGGAGAGCACTTGCCTTGCACGCAAGGGGTCAAGGGTTCGAATCCCTTTACCTCCACCAAGAAGTTATGGAAGCATAGCTTCTTTTTTTTATAAAATTTTATATGCTTATGAGGAAATAAATAAAAGGTTATATATAATTGATAATAAAAAAATATAGTGTTATTATTTTTATTATAGTAAGTATAGTAAAATATATTTATAAGGTTTGAGTAATATATTTTAGGTTATTTATTATAGTAAGTATTAATAAAAAAGGTGAAAAGATGTCTTTTTATAGAGTGAAACAATTTATTTGGGGATTTTCTTCTTTATTTAAAGAAATAGATTATACATATGTAACTAAATTTTTAAATGAAAAGGAAATAAATATTTTTAATAAATTAAAACATAATGATAAGCATCATTGTATTAGGGTTTGTAAAGATTCTATAAAGATGAGAAATGATTTAAATATAAATGTAGATATGTATAAGCTAGGAAGAGCTGCACTATTACATGATGTAGGGAAAAGTTATAGGCATTTATCATTAGTAGAAAAATCAGCTGTTGTTTTGCTAGATAAAGCTACTAAGGGGAAAATAAAGAAGTATAATAATATAGAGCAGATAAATGTATACTATAATCATCCTGAGATAGGAACTGATATACTTAAGAGTAATGGGTTTGAGAATGATAAAGAATTACTTCAAGTAGTAAGATATCATCATAATAAAGTCATTGATGAGAACAATGAAATTCTTAAAATAATAAAAATATGTGATGATAAAAATTAAATTTAAAGAGGTGAGGTTATGACTTCTAAAAAAAGAAGAGAAGAGATAATTAAGTTGCTAATTAATAATAATTCTGCTATTAAGGGAACAAAGCTTGCAGAATTATTTTCTGTAACTAGGCAGATAATAGTTAAAGATATCGCAATTTTAAGAGCAGAAGGAAAAAATATTATTGCTACTCCTGATGGATATATACTTAATAAAGATATAAATAAAATTAAGACAATAATAGCAGTTAACCATAACAGCAAAGAGACTATGGAAGAATTAGAGATAGTAGTTAAATATGGTGGAATGATAGAAGATGTTATTATAGAACATCCTCTTTATGGAGAATTAAGAGGAAATTTAATGATTAAAAACTTAAATGATTTATATAAATTTGAAAAAGAATATAACAAGGATAATGCTAAGCCTCTTTCAAACTTAACTAATGGAATACATCTTCACACCATTGCGGCAGATAGTGCAGATGACATTAAAGAAATAAAAAGGGAGCTAAAAGAAAGAGGATTTTTACTATAGGGGGTTTTTGAATTATGGATTATGATATTCTAATCCTAGGTGGAGGCATAATAGGATGTGCTGTAGCTTATGAGTTATCAAAATATAATTTTAATATTGCACTAATTGAAAGAGATTATGATATAGCAGATGATATTTCTTTTGTAAACACCTCTATTGTTTATGATGGATCAGAAACATCAGATGATATTATGGCTGGTCTTGAGTATATAGGAAATTATATAATGGAAGAGACTTGTGAAAAGTTTAATGTGCCTTTTAAAAAGATTGGAGCACTAAGAGTAGTTAATGATGATAATGGTGTTAAAAAGCTTGAAGAGATGTATGAAAGAGCAAAAAGAAGAGGCATTAATGGAGTATATCTAATAGATGATAATGATGTATATGATATAGAGCCAAATATAAAGCATAATATAAAGAAAGGGCTTTATTCTGAGAATATAGGAATTGTTGCACCTTATGACTTAGCAATAGCCTATGCAGAAGTTGCTGCAGACAATGGAGCTATATTTAGATTAGAAGAAGAAGTATTAAATATACAAAGCTTAACTAAGGGATTTAAAGTTACTACAAATAGAAATAAGTTTACTTGTAAGGTTGTAATAAATACTATACCCCATGAAATCTATATTAGAGAAAATGGAAAAGTTGAGGATAAAGAGCTTAAGGGTGAAGGTAGCAAATTTAAAAATATGAGCTATCTATTAGTTGATGATAATTATAAGAATAAATTCAATAAAATTGTTATCGAGACCTTTGATAAGGATACCTTTGTTTTAAGTACTCCAACAACTACTACTGGATCTTTAATTGGAATAAAAAGCACTGAGAGAACAAGCTTAAGTGATAATTTAGAGTATGCAAATCAATTACTTGAAGATCTAGAAAAAAGTAATATTAATAATTTATTTAGAGAAAGTTATAATAAGGATTCAATGCTTATAGATGAGAGTGAGATAGATAAGGGATATATAAGAGTTACTGGAACTCATTATGGGAAAATAACTATAGCTCCAGCAATAGCAAAAATGCTTTGTGATACTATTGCTAACAATTTAAACTGTACATTAAAGAAGAATTTTATAGATAAGAGAAGAGAAGTATATAAATTTAGAGAATTAAGTAAAAAAGAAGCCAATGAAATAATTGCATTAGACAAAAGATATGGGAAAATAATATGTGTATGCAATAATATTTCAGAGGGAGAGATAGTTGACTGTATAAGAAGGCCATTAGGAGCAAGAACTGTTGAAGGGATTAAAAGAAGAACTGGATCTGGATTTGGAAATTGTCATGGATCTTATTGTTATGATAAGATAGTGAATATACTTGCTAGAGAGTTAGATAAAAAGGTAACTGAAATAGTAGACGACTCAAAGAATTCTAAAATAATTTCTAGTAGAATAAAGGAGTTTGATGATGTGTAGGTTGGATTGCGAGAATAACAATAAAGATATATTTACATCTATAGTAAGAGTAAAAGGAAGTCCTAAATATAAAGTGGTACCAGTTAAATCAAGTGAAGAGGTAGATAGAAGCCTTTGGATAGAGTTATCAAAAGTTCTTGCTAGAATATATGTAAGTACTCCTATAAAGGTAGGAAATATGATATGTAAAAATATATTAAATACAGGGATAGATATTATTTGTACAAGGGATTTAACTGATTAACAAATAATGTTGACATAAATATTTTTTTATAATATATTAAGATTAATATAATAAAAACTGTTGAAGAGGCTAGTAATATTAATAATTATTTTTAGAGAGTCGATGGTTGGTGTAAATCGATAATAATATTATATGAATCCACCTCAGAGGGACTGTGATGAGCAGTACGGTATAAGCCGTTAAAATTTTTGAGTGAATAACAAATTTTTTGTTATTAATTAGGGTGGCAACGCGGAATCTTTCGTCCCTTTATAGGGGAGATAGGTTCTTTTTTTATTTTTAAAAACAAATCCAGGGAGGAGATATAAAATGTTAGATATAAAATTTGTAAGAGAAAATCCAGAGAAGGTTAAGGAAAATATAAAAAATAAGTTCCAGGATAATAAACTTCCATTAGTAGATGAGGTAATAGAATTAGATAAAAAACTTAGAGAAGCTAAACAAGAAGCAGAATCTTTAAGAGCTAATAGAAATAAGTTCTCAAAGCAAATTGGAGCTTTAATGGCTCAAGGAAAGAGAGACGAAGCAGAGGAAATGAAGAAGAGGGTAACTGCAAATTCAGAGCGTTTATCTGAATTAGAGGTTATCGAAAGTGATTTATCTGAAAAAGTTAATAAAATAATGATGACTATACCAAATATAATAGATCCAAGTGTTCCAATTGGTAAAGATGATAGTGAAAATGTAGAAGTAGAACGTTTTGGAGAGCCAAGAGTTCCAGACTTTGAAGTTCCATATCACACAGAGATAATGGAAAAGTTAAGCGGATTAGATCTAGATAGTGCTAGAAAGGTAGCAGGAAGTGGATTTTATTATCTAATGGGTAATGTTGCAAGACTTCATTCTGCAATAATCTCATATGCTAGGGACTTTATGATAGAACGTGGATTTACTTACTGTATTCCTCCATACATGATTCGTAGTGAAGTTGTAACAGGTGTAATGAGTTTTGCAGAAATGGATGCTATGATGTATAAAATTGAAGGTGAAGATTTATACTTAATTGGAACAAGTGAACATTCTATGATAGGTAAGTATATTGACACTATATTACCTGAAGAATCATTGCCACACACTTTAACAAGTTATTCTCCTTGTTTTAGAAAAGAAAAGGGAGCACATGGAATAGAAGAAAGAGGAGTTTATAGAATTCATCAATTTGAAAAACAAGAGATGATAGTTGTATGTAAACCAGAAGAAAGTATGGAATGGTATGAAAAGTTATGGGTAAATACTGTAGATTTATTCCGTTCTTTAGACATACCAGTTAGAACTTTAGAATGTTGTTCTGGAGACCTAGCAGATCTTAAAGTTAAGTCAGTAGATGTTGAGGCTTGGTCACCAAGACAAAAGAAGTATTTTGAAGTAGGAAGTTGTTCAAACTTAGGAGATGCACAAGCTCGTCGTTTAAAAATTCGTGTAAATTCTAAGGACTCAAAATACTTTGCTCATACATTAAATAATACAGTTGTTGCGCCACCAAGAATGTTAATAGCATTTTTAGAAAATAATTTAAATGAAGATGGTTCAGTTAATATTCCAACTGCACTTCAACCATATATGGGAAATTTAAAAGTAATTAAATAAAATGTAAATATAACGGCAAAAATAAATAGAATATGTGAAATAAGCATGTTCTATTTATTTTTGCTAGTAGTTATATATTTAAATTAAATAATTAAATAATTACTCAATTAAAGAATTAAGAGGATTTTTGCTAAATAAAACTTTTTTTATTTATATAGAGATTTCTTTATAAAGATTTGCAAAGATTTTTCTAAGTAAAAGATTGCTGTGTAATCTTTTACTTATTCTTATAAAAATAATTTATAAAAATGTTGACATAATATTTTTATGTTGATATAATCATATTTGTCGAAAGACGGAATGAGGAGAGATGGTCGAGCTGGCTTAAGGCACCGGTCTTGAAAACCGGCGTACCTTTGCGGGTACCGTGGGTTCAAATCCCACTCTCTCCGCCATATAACCTTTATAGAAGGCACATGGAGAAATACTCAAGTGGCTGAAGAGGCGCCCCTGCTAAGGGCGTAGGTCGGGCAACTGGCGCCCGGGTTCAAATCCCGGTTTCTCCGCCAAAAGCATCTAATTTATTAGATGCTTTTTTTTTTATATTTCAAATATAAATCTATTGAGT
>NZ_JAWGSV010000218.1:0-5294 GCF_032552055.1 Clostridium sp.
ATATAAATGAATATAATAATATTTTTAATACTTTTAAAAAATCAAATTTAATAAAATCGGCCAATTTTTCTGATTTTATTTGGGAGGTAGATAATGTTTATGAAAATTCAGGTTATATAAATAGAATAGATTTTACGGGTATTGGTAATGAATATAGAATTATAATAAAATGTTTACTTTTAGAGAAAATGAACGATATAGATAAAAAAGTTTCACCAGAAACATTAGTTACACGATATAGGTATTTAATAAAAGTATTAAAAAAAATAGTAAACTTTGATGAAAATGGTTTAGAGAAATTTAAAGAAATAATGGAGAATAATAAAAATAAAATGTCAACTATAGCAAGGGTACAAACTGCAATATATGATCTATATTTTTTTGTTGATGAAGATAAGAAAATTGGTGAGTTTTTAGAAATAACAGCTCAATATTATGATGATTATATTGGAAGAAAAGCTAGAGATTTACCAGATTATAAATCAGTTTTGATATTTGATACTAAACTGAATAGTAATTTTTTTATGTTTAGTGATGAAGAAAAATTGGAGTATTATATTCTTTATTTATGGTGGAAGATAACTATGATAATACCACTAAGACCAAATGATTTTTTAAAATTAAAATATGATTGTTGCTGGAAAGATAGTTGTGGTAAGTTTTGGATAAAGGTTCCTAGGTCAAAAGTAAATGATAAAAATGCAAATATTAAGTTAGTTTATACTTTAGAATGTACTGAGTCAGTATTTAAAATGATTGAGGATTATAAGGGTTTTATTTCTAAGTATGTTGAAATAGCTGAATATTTATTTCCATTTGAATTAAGGTATATTACTTTTTCTAACCTAAGTAAAGGAAATTCAAAAATAAGTAGAATAGATAAGAAAAAGCAAAATAATAATGATGCTAATTTATTAATAAGAAAGTTTGAAGAAAAGTATTTAGCCAAAGAAATAGAAAATGGACAATATTCACATATAACTATGGGAGATACGAGACATTATGCTTTTTGTAATATGATTTTACAAGGATTAAATCCATTAGTAATAGCACAAATAGGAGGGCATACAAGAATTGACTCCCAATTACATTATTATCAACAAATAGAAACTTGTACTAATGCATATATAAAAGAACTTGCATTTAGATATAGAGTTAAAAACCATAAGATCATTGATTCATTGAATGATTATAATAATTATGAATATAAAAGTAGGAATTTATTAATGTTATATTCTGAAGAAGAAAAAAATAGTTTTTTAGAAATTGAAAAAGGGTATTGTATAAAGTATAAAAATATAGAGAGTGATATTAAATTTGATGAGTGTAGAGAAGAGTGTTATGAATGTGAATATCATATAATAAATTTTGATAAATATCCTGAAATGAGAGAGTTATTGAAAAAAAAGTCTAATGAATATCAAGAGATTTTGAACAAACAATTAGCTCTAATAAAAGATATTTCAAAGAATTTAAAAATAGATTATGATCAAAAGCAAGTAGAGCCATTAAAAAACTCAAGTTTAGCTTGCATAGGAAAAAATTTAATAAATATTATGAATCAAAAAGCTATTATTGATGGGAAGTTATTAGAGTATATTTTAGGGGATGAATATGTAAATTATGGAGAATAGAAAAAGAGGCAGAAAAGAAAAAAGTGAGTATAGTAAAGATAGGCTTTTAGAAGAACTAAGGAAATTACAATTATCAGGGAAAAGAGAAAAATTAACTTATCTGGGCTTAGAGAAGTTAACTGGTGTTCCAAGGAGAAATTGGAAGAAGGTTTCTGAATATATAGATAATATTAATCAGGGAATTAATATAGGTGTAACAAAATTTAAATTTGACTTTGCGTTGCCAAGTATTGAAGAAGTATTTGATTTATATTATGGAAAAAATAGAGAGAAATTAATGAATATATTTAGTGAATATAATTTATATTTAAATCAAATGTGGGAATATTACTCATCATATGATGATGTTGTAGAAGAATTTAGAGTTAAGTTAAATGATAAAGAAAATGAAATATTTAAGTATAAAAATACTATCAAAGATTTAGAGTTACAAGTTGATTATTATAAGTGTATTTATGAGGAGCAATGTTTAAAAAGTTCTAATAGAATAAAAAGAAATGAAGAAAATATAAAAGACAATGTTGTTCATATTAATAAGGGAGATAAAAGTAAGTTAAGTTTAGATTTTAAGAAAGAATTTGAAAGATTCCTTAAATAGTTTATAATAGTATATAATAGAAAGACAAAAAATCCTCTTAATTATAAATTATTTGTTTATAATCAAGAGGATTAAATATTTATTAAAATCTGTTAAGTAGAGAGTGAGATAGAAATATGAGTAAAACACTAGTATTAGCTGAGAAGCCTTCAGTAGGTAGAGAATTAGCTAAAATATTAAAATGTAATAATAATAAAGGAAGTTATATAGAAGGAAATAAATATGTAGTAACTTGGGCGCTTGGTCATTTAGTTGGACTAATGGATCCAGAAGGATATGGAGACTCATATAAGACTTGGAGCATGGAAACATTACCTATGTTACCAAAAGAAATGAAACTTTCAGTATTAAAAAAGACTAATAAACAATACAACGAAGTAAAAAAGCAAATGTTTAGAAAAGATATAGAGGAAATAATAATAGCGACAGATGCAGGTAGAGAGGGGGAACTAGTAGCACGTTGGATTATTGAAAATGCAGGAGTACATAAGAAATTAAAAAGATTATGGATATCTTCCCAAACTCAAAAAGCAATTTTAGATGGATTCAAAAATCTAAAGGATGCTAAAGAATATGAAAACTTATATAAGGCGGCAGTTTGTCGTGCTGAGGCTGACTGGTTAATTGGATTAAATGTAACAAGAGCCTTAACTTGCAAATACAATGCTCAATTATCAGCTGGAAGAGTTCAATCACCTACACTTGCGATGATAGTTGATAGAGAGGAAGAAATTAAAAACTTTAAACCGGTAGATTATTATAATATAAATGCTAAAGCAAATGGATTTAAATTAAATTGGGTAGATGATAAAGGAAATTCATCTATTTTTAATGAAGAAATTGCAAAAGCTATAGTATCTAAGATTAATGGGTTAGATGGAGAAGTTGTTGAAATAACTAAGTCAAATAAAAAGAAGTTTTCTCCTGCTCTTTATGATCTAACTGAACTTCAAAGGGATGCAAATAAGATTTGGGGATATTCAGCAAAGCAAACTCTTAATATTATGCAAAGGCTTTACGAAAATCATAAAATGCTAACTTATCCAAGAACAGATTCTAGATACATTACATCTGATATAGTATCAACAATTCCTGAAAGATTAAAGGCTATTGGTATAGGTGAATATAGATTATATACTGATAAATTACTTAAGGATGGTGTAAAGGCAAATAAGAGTTTTGTTGATAATGGTAAAGTAACTGATCACCATGCCATTATCCCTACAGAAGAAAGGGGAAATATAGCTAATTTAAATAACGAAGAAAGACATATTTATGACTTAGTAGTTAGAAGATTTTTAAGCGTTATGTTAACACCTTATGAATATGAACAAACTAATTTGAAGGTTTCTATAAATAATGAAATATTTACTGTTAAGGGAAACATTACCAGAAATAAAGGGTGGAAGAAACTTTATGAAAAAGATTCTCTAGGCGAAGAAGAAAATAGTCAAGAATTACCTATATTAAATAAAGGTGATAAGGTTAAAATTGTTGAAGTTAAATTAGTTAAGAAACAAACTACACCACCATCAAGATTTAATGAAGCAACACTTCTATCTGCAATGGAAAACCCACAAAAGTATGTAAGTGTATCAAAAGAAGCTGCGAAGACATTAGGTGAAACTGGTGGACTTGGAACAGTTGCAACTAGAGCTGATATTATAGAAAAATTATTTAATTCTTTTGTTATAGAAAAGAAGGGCAAGGATATTTATCCTACTTCAAAAGGAAAACAATTAATAGATTTAGTTCCACGAGATCTAAAATCACCATTATTAACTGCAAGGTGGGAGAAGCAATTAGATGATATATCTAAGGGAAAGGTAAATCCTAAAGCATATATAGACGATATGAAAAAATATGCTGCAAAACTTGTTAATGATGTTAAGGGAGGAACGACAAAATTCCATCATGATAATCAAACAGGTAAGAAATGTCCAAATTGTGGTAAGTATTTACTTGAGGTTAATGGCAAGAATGGAAGAATGCTTGTATGCCAAGATAGAGAATGTGGATATAGAGAAAACTTAGCTAGAATTACTAACGCTCGTTGCCCAGAATGTAAAAAGCGACTAGAATTAAGAGGAAATGGAGATGGGAAAATATATGTATGCCCTAATTCAAATTGTATATTTAGGGAAAAGGCAAGTGTTTTTGAAAAGAGATTTGATAAAAATGCTAAAGTAGATAAAAAAGTAGTTAATAATATAATGAAAAAGATGAAAAAAGAATCAGAAGAATTTAATAATAATCCTTTTGCAGCTCTTCTAGGTGATTTAAAGGTAGATAATAAAGAAGATTAATATAAAGTAAAAAATAAGCTATAATACATATTAAATTGTGTTATAGCTTATTTTTTTTAAAAAGGTCCTCAATTGGAATATTTAATGCAGTAGAAATTCCCATTGCTTCATAATCATATACTTCTCTTTGCTTTAATTCAATTCTTGTGAGCATTGGTCTATCAATATCCAATCCTATTGTTTGTAGTTTAGCAGTAAGTTGTTCTTGTGTAAGTTTCTGTTCTTTTCTTAATCTTCTAACATTATCACCAATTATATTTCTTTTTTCCATAATATCAGTCCTAAGTTAAATTTTATGTATTAATTGTAATAAAATGAACAAAATAAAATGTGTGGTTATCACACATTGACTGAAAAAATTTATTTGAGGTGATATATATGGAAATTTTCAGGCCATTAGTTAAAGATATATCTTTATTTAAAGAAATAGTTAAAAATTTAATTAATCCATTAGAAGTGACTAGAGAAGCAATTAGCAACTCTGTTGATGCAGAATCAAAAAATATAAATATTGAAGTTTATAGAAATAATGAGGGAGTATTTTGTATATCTTTTACTGATGATGGTTGTGGAATGAACAAAAGTGAATTAGAAAGTTTTTTTAATTTAGGTGATTCAAGAAAAGATAAAAGGAATATAGGGGAAAAAGGGTTAGGAACTAAGATATTTTTTAAAAGTAAGAAAATTACTGTCTCAACTCAAAAAAATAATTCTAAAATTTTGATTGCAGAAATGGATAATCCATGGTATTACTTG
>NZ_JAWGSV010000219.1:0-5198 GCF_032552055.1 Clostridium sp.
AAATAGTTTTGTAAAATGAATAATAGTTAAAAATGGATATACTATAAATATAGATTTATTTATGAATAGATAAGGAGGTTTAGAGATGAAAGAGTTTGATACAATCTGTGCCATATCTACAGCAATTGGAGAAGGTGGAATTGCAATAATAAGAGTATCTGGTGACAATGCATTAGGTATTGTATCCAAAATTTTTAGAGCAAAGAGCGGAAAAGATATAAAAGATATGAAAACTTACACTATGAAATATGGTCATATAGTAGATATTGATAGTGATGATATTATAGATGAAGTAATTATTAGTTATATGAAGGGACCCAAGAGCTTTACTGCAGAGGATGTAGTAGAGATTAATTGTCATGGAGGGGTTACTTCTACTAATAAAGTATTAGAAGCAACAATAAGGGCAGGAGCAAGGCTAGCTGAGCCGGGAGAATTCACTAAAAGAGCTTTTTTAAATGGAAGAATAGATTTATCACAAGCAGAAGCTGTTATGGATTTAATTACAGCTAAAACTGAGCTTGCTATGAAATCAGCATTAATGCAAAGTGGAGGATCTTTATCTCAGAGGATTAATAAGTTAAGAGAGTATTTATTAAATGTATTAGCATTAATAGAATATGCAGTAGATTTTACTGAAGATGATGAAGAAGTTGATCCTAGCATACCAATAAGAGTTAAAGAAAGCTTAGAGAAATCTGTAGAAGATATTAATAAGCTGCTTAAAGGTGCTGATGAAGGTAAGATTATTAGGGATGGATTAAGCTTAGCGATAGTTGGTAAGCCTAATGTAGGAAAGTCATCTTTATTAAATGTTTTATTAAAAGAGAAGAGAGCTATAGTAACGGATATTGCTGGTACAACAAGAGATGTTATAGAAGAATACATTAATTTAGATGGTATACCAGTAAAAATTATTGATACTGCTGGAATTAGGGAAACAGAAGATGTTGTAGAAAAAATAGGTGTTGAAAGATCTAGAGAAAAAATTAATGAAGCAGATTTAATATTATTAGTATTAGATACATCAAGAGAAATAGATAAAGAAGATAAAGAGATTATTGAAGCAATTAAAGATAAAAAATCTATAGTTTTACTTAATAAGATTGATTTAGATAATAAAATTGATGATTTAATTTTAGAAGGCTTTGGAAATATAATAAAAATTTCTGCTAAAGAAGATATTGGAATAGATGGTTTAAAAAATGAGATTAAGAATATGTTCTTTAATGGTACAATAGATAGTGAAAGTTTGATTGTGTCTAATTCTAGACACAAGCAAGCTTTAATAAGAGCTTTTGAAAATTGTAATGAAGCTCTTGTTAGAGTTAAAAAGAATGAATTTTTAGATTTAATTTCAATATATGTTACAGCAGCATTAAAAGCCTTAGGTGAAATTACTGGATCAGAGTTAGAAGAGGATTTAGTTAATAAGATATTTAGGGAATTTTGCTGCGGAAAATAGGAGAAGATGAATATGAAATATAATGCGGGAGAATACGATGTAGTAGTAGTTGGTGCTGGTCATGCTGGTTGTGAAGCAGCATTAGCTACTGCAAGGATGGGATTAAAAACATTAATATGTACTACTAACCTAGATTCTGTTGCTATGATGCCATGTAATCCTAATATAGGAGGTACTGCTAAAGGACACTTAGTAAGAGAGGTAGATGCACTAGGTGGAGAAATGGGAGTTAACATAGATAATACTTTCATTCAATCTAGAATGCTTAATACTTCTAAAGGACCAGCGGTACATTCTCTTAGAGCACAAGCTGATAAGAAGAAGTACCAAGATAGAATGAAGAGTGTTTTAGAGAAACAAGAAAACTTAAATCTAAGACAATTAGAAGTTGTTGAATTAGATGTTGTTGATGGCGAAGTAAAAGGTGTTGTTACTAAAAATGGTGGATACTTTAGTTGTAAGGCAGTTATATTAACAACAGGAACTTACCTAAGATCTAGAATTATAATTGGTGATGTCACATATAATAGTGGTCCCAATGGTTTATCTGCAGCTAATGAATTATCACAATCATTAATAGACTTAGGCATAGAATTAAGAAGATTTAAGACAGGAACCCCAGCAAGAATCAATAGAAGATCAGTGGATTTTTCACAGATGGTAGAGCAACCTGGAGATGAAAAAATAGTTCCATTTTCTTTTATGAGTGGTGATATTACTAGAGATCAAGTATCTTGCTGGTTAACTTATACTAGTGAAGAAACTCATAATATAATCAGAGATAATATAGATAGATCTCCAATGTATAATGGATTAATTGAGGGGGTAGGACCTAGATATTGTCCATCTATAGAAGATAAGGTTATGAGATTCCCAGATAGAGATAGGCATCAATTATTTATAGAACCTGAAGGTGAAAATACTGAAGAAATGTATGTTGGAGGAATGTCATCATCATTACCAGAAGAGGTGCAAATTCAAATGTTAAGATCTGTGCCAGGTCTAGAAAATGTTGAGATAATGAGAACTGCATATGCAATAGAGTATGATTCAATTGATCCAACTCAACTTAAACCTACATTAGAATTTATGAAGATTAGTGGTTTATATGGAGCAGGACAATTAAATGGTAGCTCAGGCTATGAAGAAGCTGCTGGACAAGGAATAGTAGCTGGAATAAATGCTGCGCTTAAAATTAGAAATGAAGAACCTATGATATTAACAAGATCAGATGGATATATTGGTGTTTTAATAGATGATTTAGTGACTAAAGGTACTAATGAGCCGTATAGAATGATGACTTCAAGAGCAGAATATAGATTATTATTAAGACAAGATAATGCAGACTTTAGATTAACGGAAATAGGATATAAGGTTGGTCTTGTAACTGAAGAAAGATATAATAAATTTATTACAAGAAAAAATAATGTTGAGAGTGAAGTTAACAGACTAAAGAACTTACAAATTACAAATAAAAAAGAAATCAATGATTTATTGATTTCAAAGGGATCAACAGAGCTTAAAAAGCCAATTAGTTTTTATGAATTAATAAAAAGACCTGAGTTAGATTACTTTAGTTTAAGAGATCTAGATATAGATAGACCAGATTATGATGAAGATATAGGTGAGCAAATAAATATAATTGCTAAGTATGAAGGATATATTGATAGTCAATTAGATCAAGTTAAGCAATTTAAGAAATTTGAAAAGAAGTTAATTCCTGATGAGTTAGAGTATTCAGATGTAAAGGGATTAAGAACAGAAGCTATACAAAAACTAACTAATATAAGACCTATAAGTATAGGTCAAGCTTCAAGGATTTCCGGAGTATCACCTGCTGATATATCAGTATTACTTATATATTTAGAACATCAATATAAGAAATAAAACTAATGGAGGAAATATGGAATATTTTCAATTAATGAAAGATGCTTGCGAAGAAGTTGGACTAGAATTAAAGGAAGACCAATACAATAAATTTATTGATTATATGAAGCTTTTACAAGAGTGGAATGAAAAAATAAATTTAACAGCTATTACAGAGGATGAGGATGTAATAAAAAAGCACTTTATTGACTGTATTAAGATATTTAAATCTAATGCTGTAAAAAATGCTAAAAATATCATAGATGTAGGTACTGGAGCTGGTTTTCCTGGATTACCTATAGCTATAATGAATCCAGATGTAAAAGTTGTATTATTAGATTCATTAAATAAGAGAATTAACTTTTTAAATGCTGTAGTTAGCAAATTAGAGTTGAAAAATGTTGAAACCATTCATTCAAGAGCTGAAGATGGAGCAAGAAATGGTGACTTAAGAGAAAAATTTGATGTTGCTACATCAAGAGCAGTAGCAAATATGGCTGTTTTATCAGAGTTTTGTATGCCGTATGTTAAGGTTAATGGATATTTTGTTGCTTTAAAAGGACCGTCAATAGAAGATGAATTAAAAGAGGGACAAAAAGCTATTATAACTCTAGGAGGAAATTTAGAAAGAGTAATCGAAGTTACTATAGAAGAAACTAATTTAAAGCATAATATTGTCGAAATCAAAAAAAATAGTAAGTGCCCTAAGACTTATCCAAGAAAAGCAGGTACAATTACAAAAAAGCCTATTAAATAATTCTACAGAATAGAACATAATAATAGTATAAATATAGGAGATATATTGTAAATATACATTAATTTGTAAATATATAGGAATATATACAAGAATTTGTCTTACAAAAATAGGAAATAAAAGAAGGAAATAATAAAGAAAAATAGAATTTTTTAATTATTGAGTTAATGGTAATTAATATTATGAGGGATGGTTGGGTGCATATGAACAGAGAAATTACTAGTATAAATGTAGATAGGATATTTCCAAATACTTATCAGCCGAGAAGATTCTTTAATGAAGAGGCTCTAGAAGAATTATCTCAGTCAATAAAGGAGCATGGAATTATTCAACCTATAACAGTTAGAAAAAGAGGAGAGAATTTTGAGCTAGTTGCAGGGGAAAGAAGATGGAGAGCAGCTAGAATGGCTGAGTTAGAAGCAGTACCTTGCAATATAATTGAAATTACAGATACTGAGTCTGCAGAAATAGCACTATTAGAAAATCTTCAAAGAGAAGATTTAAACTTTATTGAAGAGGCTGAAGCTTATTATAATTTAATAAATGATCATAAGTTTACACAAGATGAGTTAGCAAAAAGGATGGGAAAAAAACAATCTACAATTGCTAATAAGCTAAGGCTTTTAAAACTTTCTTCAAAAGTAAGGGAGTTATGTTTAGAGAATAAATTAACAGAAAGACATGCTAGAGCTTTATTATCATTGCCAAATGAAGAATTACAATTAAAAGTTATAGAAAAAATCATAAAAAATTCTCTTAATGTAAAGGCAACTGAAGAATTAGTTAATAAAGAATTATTAAGAATAGCCGGAGAAGAATTAAATAATAAAGATAAAAAAAGAGTTAAGAGTGTTTTTCCAGCTAAGTTATATGTAAATACTATTAAGCAAGTATTTGATAAATTCAATATTCCTGCAGAGTATAACTTTAAGGATGAAGAAGAATTTATTCAAATAACAGTATCTATTCCTAAAAAGTAGTAGATTTGTATTTAAATTTAATATATTTAAGTGAAGAAATAATACATTATGCCTAAAAAAGTAGCTAATGGCGCTAATTGTATAATATTTCTTCACTTTTTTATTATGTTAATCTTTTAATATTATTTAAAAG
>NZ_JAWGSV010000220.1:0-5169 GCF_032552055.1 Clostridium sp.
CCACTATGGAATTCCATAGTGGTTTTATTGTATAAGTTGTAAAAAAGATTCTATATTTTATTAGATTATATTTCGTATTAAAAGTAGTTAAGATATGAAGTTATATTAACTACTTTTATATAAAATAAAAAATTGGAGGTTGTTTTATGAAGTTATTTGGGGCCAGTAAGATAGAAGGAAGTGATTTATATATTGGAGGGGTCAAGGCCACTAGTCTTGCAAAGGAGTTTGGAACTCCATTATATGTCATGGATGAACAACTTTTATTAGATAATTGCAGGGGCTATATAAATGCATTTAGGGCTAAAGAAGAAAAAAATAGGGTTGCTTTTGCGGGAAAGGCTTTTTTAACTGTAGAAATGTGTAAACTTATCGATAGGGAAGGTTTATACTTAGATGTAGTTTCAGGTGGAGAGTTATATACTGCATATAAGGCTAATTTTCCTATGGAAAAAATATATTTTCATGGTAATAACAAAACATTAGATGAAATAGAATTAGGAGTTAAATTAGGGGTAGGAAGATTTATTGTAGACAATTTATGGGAAATGTCTAAGATAAATGAAGTAGCAGAAAAATGTAATAAGAAGCAAGATATATATTTAAGATTAACGCCTGGAATAGAAGCTCATACTCATGATTATATAAAGACAGGTCAGATTGATTCTAAGTTCGGATTTGCGCCTGTTGGAAACATAATCTTAGAGGCGGTAAAGCAAGGATTATCTTTAGAAAGTGTTAATTTGGTAGGATTACACTGTCATATAGGATCTCAAATATTTGAAACAGAACCTTTTAGAGATGCTGCAGAAGTTATGTTAAAGTTTATAAATGAAATAAAGCAAGAAACAGGACATTTAATAGAAGAATTAGATTTAGGTGGTGGATTTGGAATATATTATTCTGAGGGAGATAAGCCAAAATCAATTGAAGATTATTGTAATGTTATTTTAGATAGAGTTGATGAAGTTTGCAGGGAACTAAATTTAAAAAGACCTATATTAACTATTGAACCAGGTAGATCTATAGTAGCAAATGCAGGAACAACTTTATATACAGTAGGATCAATTAAGGAAATACCTGAAATAAGAAAGTATGTAGCTGTAGATGGTGGTATGACTGATAATATAAGACCTGCTCTTTATAGTGCAAAGTATGAGGCTTTTATAGCAAATAAAGCAGATTCACCTGCTAATGACAAGGTTACAGTAGCAGGGAAATGCTGTGAGTCTGGAGATATATTAATTAATGATATAGAAATTCAAAAAGCAGAAGGTGGAGATACATTAGCTGTTTTATCTACAGGAGCTTATGGGTTCTCAATGGCAAGTGGATATAATAGAATATTAAGACCGGCTGTAGTATTTGTTAGAAATGGAGAAGCAAGAGTAGTTTCTAAGAGACAAACTTATGAAGATCTAGTAAAAGATGAGATATAGAATGGATAATTTATAATGCATAATTGAGGAAAAAACTCCGCAGAAGTTTTGGAAATAAATTTATTCTTAATAATTCTCAAGGAATTACTTACTCAATTCTTCATTTTTTATTCCCAAAGGGTTGTTGTTTTGCGACAACTCTTTTTTGTTTATAAATTATGAATTATATATAAGTTGCAATAGAATTTTTATATTCTATTAAGCTCCTTCATATTTAAAATAGTTCAGTTAGGCAATTACGCAATCAACTTATATACAATTAAAAGAGTGATGGGGTCAATTAATGTACTTTACTTTCAAAAATATTTTTCGCTTAAAATAATATAAGTCCTTAAAGTGTAGATTATTTATTGAAACATATATATAATAGTATTTTAATTTTTAGTCTATTTAAAATTATTGTAAATATGTTATACTATAATATAAGCTAAAAAGAGAGGTGATTATTAGTATTAGGATGGAAAAATTGTTTTATACAGTAGATAGAATAGAAGGTAGTTATGCAATAATAGAGGATAAAGAAGAGAATATAATTAACGTAGAGATTATAAATATAAAAGGCAATTTAAAAGAGGGGGACGTTCTTTATAAAAAGGATGGCCTATATTTTATAGATGAAGAAGAAACTAGAAAAAGAAGTGAAGAAATAAATAATTTATTGAAAGGATTGTGGGAGGATTAATGGAAATTGATGAAAAAGAAGAAGTAACTAAAAAAAGTTTTATTAGTGAATGGGGAATTCCAATAATTTCTGCAATTATAATAGCATTTCTTATAAATAAATTTCTATTATTTAAAGTTATAATTCCATCAGAATCTATGGTACCTACTTTAAATGTTGATGATAGACTATTTGTAACAAGAGTTTATGATTTAGATAATTTAAAAAGAGGAGACATTGTAGTATTTTATTCAGAAGAGCTTCAAGCAGATTTAATAAAGAGATTAATAGGTCTACCTGGAGATAAGATTAAAATTGAAAATGGAATAGTTTCAGTTAATGGGGAAGTTTTAAAAGAAGATTATATCGGAACGGCAGATAATTTTAATGGGGAATATGAAGTTCCAGAAGGTAAGTATTTCTTCTTAGGGGATAATAGGCTTTGGTCAAAAGATTCAAGATATTGGATCAATCCTTATATCGATGGTGAAGATATAAGTGGAAAAGCTCAAATAAAAGTATATCCTTTTAGTGAAATAGGAAGGATAAAGTAGAGAATATAGAAAGGAAGAAATATGAATAATCAAAATACCGAAGAAAATAACAATAACGGAAAAAAGCAAAACGGAAGTATGTGGTATATAATTTTAGCATTTTTATTTTTATATGCATTTACCTCCACTAAGAATTTTATGACAACAGACGAAATAACATATAATAAATTTCTTTCTATGATACAAGAAGGTCAAGTAGAAAGTGTAATTATATCATCTGGAGAAATAAAAATTTTACCTAAAGAAGATGAGGATGAAAAATCAAATAGAAGGAAATTACTATACACTGGTAATGTAGATGACCCTAATTTAATAAATTTACTAAATGAAGCAGGGGTAGATTACAAAGCTGAACCAATTCAAAGTAATTTCATGTCTGATTTTATTTTTAATTGGGTTATAATGCCTTTAATATTATTTAGTATTTTCAGATTTGTGTTTGGAAGACTTGGAAAGAAAATGAGTATGGGTGGACCTATGATGGGCATGGGAAAAAGCAATGCTAAGGTCTATAAGGAAAATGATATAAAAATTACATTTAATGATGTTGCAGGTCAAGATGAGGCTAAAGAGTCATTAAAGGAGATAATAGATTATTTAAACCATGCAGAAAAATACATAGATATTGGAGCAAAGTTACCTAAGGGTGCCTTATTAGTTGGACCTCCTGGAACAGGAAAAACCTTACTTGCAAAGGCAGTTGCAGGTGAAGCAAATGTACCATTTTTATCAATTTCAGGTTCGAATTTTGTTGAAATGTTTGCTGGAATGGGAGCTGCTAAGGTTAGAGATTTATTCCAAGAAGCAGAAAAAAATGCTCCTTGTATAATATTTATAGACGAAGTAGATTCTATAGGTAAAAGCAGAGATTCTCAGCTTCAAACCAATGATGAAAGAGAACAAACTTTAAATCAACTATTAACTCAAATGGATGGTTTTGATTCTACAAAAGCTATAGTAGTCTTAGCTGCAACTAATAGACCAGAAATATTAGATAAGGCATTATTAAGACCAGGTAGATTTGATAGAAGAGTAATAGTAGATAGACCAGATTTAAAGGGTAGAATTGATATACTAAAAGTACACTCTAAAGGAGTAAAGCTTGGCGATGATGTAAGTCTAGAGGAAATTGCAAAGAGTACTCCTGGTGCTGTAGGTGCAGATTTAGCTAATATAGTTAATGAAGGTGCTTTAGCTGCTGTTAAAAATGGTAGAGAATTTGTAATGCAAGAAGATTTAAGAGAAGCTGTTGAAGTAATAATTGCAGGTAAAGAAAAGAAGGATAGAATATTATCTACTTTAGAGAAGAGAATAGTTGCTTTCCATGAAGTTGGGCATGCTCTTGTAGCAGCTCTTTTAGATAATACTGATCCTGTTCATAAAATAACTATAGTTCCAAGAACTATGGGGGCTTTAGGCTATACAATGCAACTTCCAGAAGAAGAAAAATATTTAGTTTCTAAAGAAGAACTAACTAATCAAATAATGGTTATGTTAGGTGGTAGATCTGCAGAAGAAGAAGTATTTAACTTAGTTTCAACTGGTGCATCTAATGATATAGAAAGAGCTACTCAAACTGCAAGAAGTATGGTAACAGTCTATGGTATGACAGATAAGTTTGATATGATGGCTTTAGAGTCAGTACAAAACAGATATTTAGATGGTAGAGCAGTTAGAGAATGTAGTGATCAAACATCTACATTAATAGATGAAGAAATTCTTAGCATAATTAGAACTTGTCATGAAAGTACTAGAAAGCTTTTAAGAGAAAATAGAGATTTATTAGATAAAATTTCTGAATACCTATTAGAAAAAGAAACAATTTTTGGTGATGAGTTTATGGAGTTTGTATTTGAAAAATATCCAGAGCTTAGATTGAAAAAAGGTAAAAAGGCAGATTCTGATAAGGATAAAAAAGAAAATAATATTATAGATGCTGATTCAGAAGAGATTGTTAATGTTGAATATATAGATTCTAATGAAAGAATTTTAGAGGATGGAGTTATTAACTCTACTTCAGAAGATATATAAGTTGAAAAATCTTTATATTTAATTAAACTTTATTTATATTAGAACAGTTAATTAATACTAATATTTATGAAACTTATATAGAAGTTTAAAATTTAAAAGTTAGTCAATACTAAGAGAGAGTGTGCATAATTTTGCTACACTCTTTCTTTGGTAAATAGATAAGGGGGATTAAACCTTGGATAGAATAGAATTATTAATGGAAGAAGAAAATTTACAAAAGACTTTAGATATATTAAATCAGGAAACTTTAAATTATATAGAAAAAAGAAAAGCTATAGCTGATTATATATTAGATTATAGAAAGAAATATATTGAAGAGTATAGAGATGATGAAGATAAGCTTATAGAGTATTTTGATCATGAAAGATATATTAAAGAAGAAAGTTATAAAACCATAGATAGAAAGCTAGGAGAATTTGTTAAACTTAAAGAATCACCTTACTTTGGTAAGGTAAATTTTATTGATGATGATATAGCTGAAAGT
>NZ_JAWGSV010000221.1:0-5162 GCF_032552055.1 Clostridium sp.
ATATAAATCTTTTTTGTAAATTCTCTAAATTGAAAGAATCGATAATATAATTTATTTCTAAAAATATATTGTTATATTTTTTTATTGAAATTTTTAAATTCTTTTGATATTATATATATAATGATATTGATTGTATAAGGGAGTAGTTAGCTCTAGATTAGTAGGAGTTACTAAGTCAACATATTGAACTTTGTTCTGGCTTAGTATTAAATAGCGAGACTTATGCGTAGTAGTGCTACGCATAAGTCTTTTTTTGTTTTTATTAGCTTAAATCTTAGTTTTACTAAGTTTGAAATAAATTCATAATAAAAGGAGTACTAATTAAATGGGATTCTTATCAATTTTTATGACTGGAATAGGACTGTCAATGGATGCATTTGCTGTGTCTCTAGCTAAAGGCCTATGCTTAAAGGATGATGAAATTAAATATTCTTTTAGAGTTGCATTATTCTTTGGTGGCTTTCAAGCCATAATGCCATTACTTGGATGGTGGGTCGGTACATATTTTGAAATCTATATAAGATCTTTTGATCACTGGATAGCTTTTGCCTTCCTAGGAGTTATAGGTGGAAAAATGATTTTTGAATCAATTAAAGGTATCAGGAGTAGTGGAGATAATGATATCCCTACAGAATGTGAAAGAGATGAATTTTCCTATAAAAAACTTACTATATTAGGCATAGCAACTAGTATAGATGCTCTAGCTGTTGGAGTTAGTTTAGCTTTCTTAAATGTAAGTATAATTCCTTCAATAGTAATCATAGGAATAACTACTTTTATATTGAGCTTTTTAGCTATGTTCCTTGGTAAAAAAATTGGGCAGTATATGCAAAATTATGCTGAGTTATTAGGTGGTGTTATACTAATATTTATAGGAATTAAGATTTTAATTGAACACTTATCTGGACTAGCATAAAGGTGCTATCGCACAATGAAAAATTAAGAATGAAGAATGAAAAATTAACGAAAAAACTCCCTAAGGAGTTTTGAAAAGAAATTAATTTTAGTAATTCTGTAAGAATTACATCAATAATTCTTCATTTTTAATTTCTAATTCTTAATTTGGGCTGTTTGTGCAACAGCCTTTTTTATAACTCTTAATCATTATTCTCTCACCCAATATTTGCTAAAACATCTTGATCTATCTAGAAAACCATATCCAATTAAAGTCCTTCTAATAGTTTTATAGCCTCCAAATATCATTTTTAATATTCTATTTAATTTATTGTTTAAATTTTTCAGAAGTATATAATATTAATTAACAGGATAGGATATTACTAAAAAGGAAATAATTTATTGGGTGGTGTAAAAAGTGCATAACAAGTACAACGATCTTTTCGACACTTTAGTAAAGTCTTATTACAATGGAAATTTTGAAGAAACTCTTTCAACCATAATGGTCTGTCATGAAATCTCTCCTCAAGAAACATTTAAAATTATAACCTCCTTATGTGGAGTATCTCTAGATTTTGATAATAACTATATCTACAACATAAAAAAAGCAATTACCAATTATTCAGTAAACAAAAGATTAATAGAAAAACTTGATAGCTGTAGCCTAAGCTGTAAAAAAGAAGGTGAAGAAAAGTATAAGTGTCAATTAAGTTGTCCATTTGATGCAATAATGTATGATAATGACAATAAAACTACTTATATCAATTACGATCTTTGTGTAGGTTGCGGATTATGCATAGATTCATGTAAAGAAGGGAAAATTCTTGATAAAGTAGATTTCATACCTATTTTAGATTTAGTAAAAAACAATAAAACAGTTATTGCTGCTGTAGCCCCTGCAATTATTGGGCAATTTGGTGAAAATGTAACCTTAGATCAATTAAGGTCAGCCTTTATAAAAATTGGCTTTAGCGATATGGTTGAAGTTGCCTTTGCTGCTGATATGATTACTATTAAAGAAGCAGTTGAATTTAACAATCATGTAAATTCTCCTAAGGATTTAATGATTACATCTTGCTGTTGTCCTATGTGGGTGGGAATGCTAAAAAAAGTTTATAAAGAATTAGTCCCAGACCTTTCCCCTTCTGTTTCTCCAATGATAGGAACTGGCAGGGTTATTAAAAACCTTAATCCAGATGCTAAAGTAGTTTTTGTTGGCCCTTGTATTGCAAAAAAAGCAGAAGCTAAGGAAAAAGATTTACTTGGTGATATAGACTTTGTACTAACATTTCAAGAGTTAGATAATATATTTAAAGCTTTTGATGTTAAGCCTGAAGAGTTAGAAGGAATACCTACTAAAGACTATGCTTCAAGAGGTGGTAGATTATATGCTCGTACTGGTGGCGTATCTATTGCTGTTGGTGAAGCCGTTGAAGAATTATATCCACATAAAGCTAAGCTATTTAAAGCTATAAAAGCAGAAGGTGTAAGGGAATGTAAGGATATATTAAATAAAGCTTTAACTGGTGAAATAGAAGCTAATTTTATTGAAGGAATGGGTTGTGTTGGTGGATGTGTTGGTGGTCCTAAGGCTATTATCCCTAAAGACCAAGGAAAGATTTCTGTAGATAATTTAGCCTATAATTCTCCAATAAAAATAGCTACCCACAGTTCAACTATGAATAGCGTATTAGAAAAATTAAACATAACTTCACTAAAAGACTTTGAAGATCCCAATAAAACAAAAGTTTTCCACAGAAATTTCTAAATAACCCTTAATTATTAACAATAATTGTTAATAATTAATAATTTTGGTGGATATTATAACAAAAATCATTTTCTCTTCAGCCCTTGAGAATAGCATGTGATGTTTCTGTAAATTAAATCTTCTACTTAAGCAAAAAGTATTACATGTTATTCTCTTCCCAAAGGGTTAAGCTCGGATTCTTATCTAATATAGATTTATATTGCTCCAAACTTCCAAACTCTCCTTTTGGATCTAGCTTCATATATCTATTATACTTTTCAATTCTATCTTGAGTCCTGGCCCAACCATAATGCTTTAACCTTAAGGTAGTAATAAAATAAGGTAGGTTTATACAATTATATGGGATTCTCCCACAATGCTGTGCAGTTTCCTTAAATAAATAATTATAGTTTTCTTGATACCTTATTAGAAACAATTTATAAGTATTATGTGCACACCATAGACTATCATCTCTATAATGATTTTCATCCCAAAAATCATAAAGCCTAAATAAATATCCATCTACTTCTGTATTCTCCATAAGAACTCTTATATAGTCTTTAAATTTATCCTCAAATATCTCATCTGCATCTAAGAAAACTATCCAATCAGGATTTATTTTTATAGTTTCATCCCACTGTTGTCTCCTTAAAGTTACTTCATTACTAAATTTAGATTCCTCATTTTTAATTAATTTATATGGTATATCTTTAAGTATATCTTCTATTATTTCCGCTGTATTATCTGTACTTCCATCATCAATAATAACTGCATTATCTATATATTCCTTGGCTGAAATAAGAACTTCCTTTAAAAACCTATTCCCCTCGTTTTTAACTACCATTGATAATGTAAGTTTATTTCCTTTATCTTTAGCTTTTCTTATTAATGGTGTGACTATTGGTTCCCTTTCTACCTTGTTATCCCAACTAACAATCTTATACTCATTCTTAAGTATTTTTACTATAAATTCACTAAAAAACTCCTTATAGTAACTATAATCATTGCTATATCCTCTATCTGAATAAATAACTTTAATTTTTACTTCATCTATATTATTCATTTCTATAATCTTATAGCTTATTATATCTCTTTTATTTTTAACTCTATCTTTAATAATAGTTCCATTATAATTAAGAAGAATACTACTTACTAAATCCTCCTCAAAAAAATTTAAGTATTTTCTATTTATAGGCTTATTATATCCGCAATCCCCTATTCCCTCTAAGGCTAATTTCAATGTATTATATGCATTTAAGCTGTTAATTTTAAAATCTAAGTTTATATTACTCTTTTTGTATTCCTCTACTCCCTCTAAATCTTCCTCCCTATAAATATGGTAGGCAGGATAGTAAGTATCTACGTATAACTGAATTCCTAAGGCTGCTGCCCTTATGCAAAAATGCCTATCCTCTCCAACAAAGGAAATATTATAGAGCCTACTAAAATTAACTCCTTTATTTAATGAAGATTTATCTATTAATGTACATGCCCCTAATCCCCCTACCTTATATGTCCCTGGCTTTTTTAACATCTCTATAAAAGAAAACTTTCTCTTTACTTCTTCATCCTTACTAATTTCTTCTCCATAGTCACTATCATAAAGTGTATAATTATCCTTAATCCAAACTTGAGGTTCCTCCATAGAGCTTGGATACCATTTAGTCCAAAATACAGTTGATACTATTTCTTTATTTAAAGACAATAACCTTTTTAAAGTCTTTGGATGTAATATTAAATCAGAATCTATGAAAAACAAATAATCAAAGTCCTCTTTTTTAGCTATTTCTATGATGAAATTCTTAAAATCTATAACCTTGTTTACTATATCCTTAGACCATCTATGAGTAAAATTATCACATATATAATTACTTTCAGTATTATTTAACTTATATATATCAACATTTTCTTCACTCCTTCTAAAGCTCAATAAACTATCTGAGGATTCTTTTTCATCATTATCATCAATAAATATATATTTGATTTCTAAATCATCCTTTTCTAATTCTTTTAAAGAAGTTAGAAACTCTTCTAAAATATTAACTTTTTGTTTTATAGGACTACCTATTAATACTTTCATTCATATCTCCTTAACAATTAAATACTACTTATCATATTATGCTTAAAACTATTAAAATCACCTTAAATAAGTAATTTAAAGTAGAATTTGATAAGAATATGAATTTATCTATTATTAGCAGATTTATTTATTTATCATATTTTATAATGTACAACTTTTACTGGAGGAAATTTTATTTTGAATACCTTAAGTGTTTGTATTATAAGCGATAACGAAGAATCTAACTTAACCAGATGCTTAAAAAGCTTAGAAGAAATTGCAGACGAGATAATTTTAATAGATATTGGATTTACAGACAATACAACAAGAATTGCAGAAAGATTTAATGCTAAGGTAATAAAATTTCCTTGGAATAATAATTATAGTTCTGCGAGAAATAAGGCCTTAGAGATTGCAAAGATGGATTGGATACTTTCAATAAATTCTAATGAAGCTTTAGAC
>NZ_JAWGSV010000222.1:0-5156 GCF_032552055.1 Clostridium sp.
CTTATAAATTCTACTATTGTAGGTACTAATATATAAATCATTATAGTTGTAATAATATTTAAATTAAAATACTCATTAAATAATATTAATAATGTAAAGGCTATTCCATACATAGGCTTATATGGCCCCTTTAAAAAACCTTCTTTTTTAAACCTTCCAGTAATTATAAAGCTATAAACCTCTTCTATTATCCATCCAACTATAGAGTAAAAAATCAGGTTAAATATAGTTAAACTTAATATTGTCATTAAAAGCACCAACCTTTAGTAAATTATGCTTTTAGTTTAACCAAGGAATTAAATTAAATACCTAATTTTATACAATGAAACTTTTCAATTTATAAGAATAGAATAGTATATAATGCTTAAAAGGAGAGATTAAAATAGAGTCTACTTATAAAAAAGTTAAAAACATTTTACTTATTCTTTTATTAGCCAATTTATTTGTTGCAATATCTAAAATACTAATTGGATTAATAGTTAATAGTTCTAGTGTAATGGCTGATGGATTTCATTCAATATCTGATAGTGCATCTAACGTTGTAGGAATCATAGGTATTACAATGGCCTCTAAGCCTAGGGATACCGATCACCCCTATGGTCATAAAAAATTTGAAACTATATCTAGCATTTTTATTGGACTTATGTTATTACTTTTAGGAATTAATGTTATTAAAACATCAATTTCTAAACTCTTTACTCCTTATACATTATCTATTAGTGTTGTAAGTTTGGTAATTATATTATTAACTTTAATTATAAATATCTTTGTAGCCTTATACGAAAATAAGCAAGGTCAAAAGTTAAATAGTAAAATTTTAATTGCAGATTCTATTCATACTAAAAGTGATATATTTGTTTCTATTGGAGTCTTAATTACTCTATTATGTGTTAAATTAGGTCTTCCTCCTATTTTAGATACCTTTGTATCATTTATTGTTGCCTTATTTATTTTACATGCATCTTATGAAATTATTAAAGAAAATATATCATCATTAACTGACAAAATTATGATTGAAGAAGAAATTGTAATTGATATATTAAAAGATTTTACTGATATTAAGGATATTCATAATATTAGATCAAGAGGTTATAAAGATCATATTTTTCTAGATATGCATATTAAAGTGGATTCAAAATTAAATGTAGATGAGGCTCATACATTAGTTCATAAAATTGAAGATACATTAAATAATAAATTGGACAAAAAAGTTGATTTAATAATCCACGTTGAACCCAATAATCATAATCATAATCATAATAGCAAAAGTGACTACTTATAAAGGTAGTCACTTTTATTTTAAAAATATATATTTTTAGGTTCATTTATCTTTATATACTCATATATATTTAAATAGTATTCACCATTGTATTCTATCTTTCCTAAAGCTTTTACCCATTGTCCTTCGTTAAACTTCTCATCTGCCATTGATTTAACCCCAATTATAAAAGAATCAGCTGCACAGCAATTCATTTCTTCCCTAGCCAATATAAACTTATCACCTTCATATTTATATACAAAGCCTGTAAATATTATATCCTTACCTAAATACTCTTCCCCTTTTTCATCTAACTCTTCTAAAATATAATGAGTTTCATGATTAATTTCTATAGCCTTATGTGAAAGAACATTATTAAAATTATAATCGCTAACTTCTTCATTTATAATATGGCTTCTAAATATTAAAAACACAGCTATACCTAGAGTGAAAACTATTGGTAAGACCTTTAATGAATTATCCTCCCTAGAATTGAAAGTGAAAACTTTAGTAGCTTGTACTATAATCAAAACTGGCAATATAATTAAAACTATTTTTAAATTTGCAGCACTTTTCTCACTTAAGAAATTCTGTATATCTCCTGTTATAATTAAAAAAGAAACTAAAGCCAATACTAAAATTAATACTAATAATGATATAAATTCATTTATATTAAATCTTCTCATATCCCTACTCCCCAAAAGCTAAGTATTAATGAGGCAATAAATACCACTATACCTATTACTCCAATTAAAGTAACAGTAAAAGATTTTTTAAAGTATGAGTTTAAAATTATAGCATTTTTAAGGTCCATCATAGGCCCTAATATTAAAAAGGCTGATACAGCAGGTACCCCAAAATAATCTAAGAATCCTCTTGCTATAAAAGCATCCGCTTCTGAACAAAGAGATAGTAAAAATGCCAATAACATCATTATAAATATAGGCAAAAAGCCTTTATTTGAAAAATTTATAAGAGTTTCTTCTTTTACTAATACAATAAATATACTAGATAAAAATGATCCAAATATGTAGTACCTTAAAATACTTAAGAATTCCTTACTTCCATGCTCTAAACATAATCTAACATTAGATTTCTTATTAAAATAATCAACTACCTCACAACCACAATCGCAATTATTTTCATATATGCTACTTTCCTTAAATATACTTTTGTTCTTTCTTATTATTAGTGACACAATAATACCTATAATAATTGACAGTACCATTCCTCCAATAACTCGAATTAAAACCACATTTATAGATTTAAAAGCATAAAAAGTAGATGCAATAACAATAGGATTTACCAGTGGTACAGATAACATAAATACTAAGGCTACAGCAATAGGCACACCCTTTTTCATTAAGCTTCTAGCAATTGGAACTATGGCACATTCGCAAATTGGTATTACAAGTCCTAGTAAAGCAGCTATAATTATTGAAAAAAAGCTGCTTTTCGGTAAAAACCTCTTTACTACATCTTCTGAAATATACACTTGAATTAATGATGATATTAAAGCCCCTATTAATATAAATGGAAGAGCTTCTAATACCATACTTATAAAAATATTAGCCCATCTTATCATTTATTTTTTCTTTAATAAGAGATTTAAGACTTTTTATAAATAAATTTCTTTTAAAATACTTATTACTCTTTATATCCCTGTCAATATCACTAAATGAATCTATTGTAACTATCGGTGAATTAATATTAATATCTTTAATAAGCTTTATAGTTTCATCCCTTTTTTCCTTGCTTATTAATGATATATTATTAAGTATTATAAGCTTGCTTCCTTGAATAAAAGGTACTATAAGTTCCCCTAAATTTTTTATATATACTAGCATTTCTTCCGAATTCCCTATAAAATACCCACCATAAAAATCTATATATCTTTTTATATTTTTATCATTACATATATCTTCTACACTATTAACAGATATAGTCCCATTGTATTCCACAATAATCCTATCAAAGGTATAAGCCTTTACTTCCCTTATTATTATCTCCTTTAAATATTCTATTTCCTCAATAAAAACAATCTTTACATTACTTTCTTTATTTATTAATGTATTTCCTTCCTCTAAAGAAATAATTAATATTTTTTCATCTATGCATATATCACTATCTAAATAAGCGTTTATAAATCTACTTTTCCCACTACCTAAAAAACCAAATACAAATTCTAACCTAGTCTTCATATTATTTAACTAAAAAACTTTTTCAGCTCCTCCTTATTTAAATTTACTCCAATAAAAGAAATTACACTGTCTATTTTATTCTTCATTTCCCTTAGTTCAAATTCTTCTCCTGCATAATCAAACTGGCCATAGATACCTTCTCTTAGGCTAATTATTCCTTTAGCCCTAATAATATCACCATAAACTTTAGAAGATGCTATAAACTTAAATTTTGCATTTAACTCTGCTTTAGAAAAGATATTTTTAGGATATATAGCATAGCTTTCAAAGACATCTTTAGCTGTAGATTTTTCCTTAAGAAGACCTTTTAAAGTGGCCTTATAAGATGAATTTTCTATTTTTATCTTTTCATTATTTGAGGATTCACTTAATATTTCATTAGTATTGAGTTCATTATAAGGCTTCTTTATAATTTCTGATTTAGAATTAATGCTTCTAATGCTTTTTTCAATTTTAGATAACCTAAGATTATCTACTTTTTCAACCCTACTTATTACTATTGTTTTTGCATTTTTAATTTGATCTATATAAAAATCTTTAAAATTAGTTATATATGAATCATACTTTTCAGGGTTAATAACTGTAATTAAATTTTCTATCACTACCTTATCCCTTAAATCTACTTCTTTAAAAACCTTAATTATATCAGTAAGCTTAGCAACCCCTGATGGTTCAATAATTATCCTATCTGGCTTATATTTTTCAATAACTTCAATACAGGCTTCTTTAAAATCTCCTGTAACTTCACAACAAATACATCCTGAATTTATTTCTCTTATCTTAATATTTGTATCCCTTAGAATTAATGAATCTATGCTAACTTCTCCAAACTCATTTTCTATAATTGCAATATTTTCTTTATATGCCCCAGTAGATATTAATTTTTTTATAAGAAGAGTCTTCCCAGCACCTAGGAATCCTGAAAAGATATCTATCTTTACTTTCATACTACACCTCAAAATATAATTACTCTAAATATTTTATGAAAAGCTAGTCTCTTTTATTACTTCAACAAAACAATTCTGAAGTTATTAATCAACAGCCAAAAATCTTTAGTTTTAAAATTTAATTATGCTTTTCTTTCTTAATACACATTATTCTTTTATGTAAAATGTTATATAATGTAATTATAATAATAATTTTTAGAGGTGAACTATGGATAGAACTTATTTAAAATCAAAATCAAGGCAGCAATTAAAAGAAAATTTAGTAGTTTCAATAATTGCAGTTTTTATAGCTAGTATTTTTATTGATGCTTCGACTTTAAAAAATGGTGTGGAAATCTTTTATGATGAAGGATCTTACATATCCTTAGACCTATTAACAATACTTTTTGCTGGAGTATTTACTGCAGGACTTAATAACTTCTTGTTAAAAATAGTGAAAAATTCAGGAACTCCAAAAATAACAGATTTATTTTCACATTTTTATATTTACTTAAAGACTTTAGGCTTATACCTTGCTATTGCTGTACTTGGCTTTATTGGAACATTACTTTTTGTAATTCCTGGAATTATAGTATTAATAATGTTTTCACAATCCTTCTTTATATTAGTAGAGGATCCTTCTAAATCAATAAAAGATTGTATGATAGAAAGTCAAAAAATAATGTATGGTCATAAAGCAGAATATTTTGTACTTCAACTATCCTTTATTGGATGGTATATATTATCTGTAATAACTCTAGGTATTGCCGG
>NZ_JAWGSV010000223.1:0-5147 GCF_032552055.1 Clostridium sp.
CTATTACATATAGCCCATTTAATAAAATTATTTCATACATAAAAGCCCTCTGTACTTAAACAGAGGGCTTTTTAGTTACTGTATTTAATTATCTATTATCTCAAAATACCTTATGATATTAATAGACTATTCATTTTCTACTAATATATTAAAAAGATTATCAATTAATTCATCTCTACCTTTTTTATTAACTGATGAAAAGAAGTATAAAGTATCTTCTTTAGTTAATTTTAAAGTATCTCTAATATCTTTTTCTTTTTTTCTTAACTCATTATTTGAAAGTTTGTCACTCTTCGTTGCTATAATAACTTCATCATATCCATAGAACTTAATCCATTCATGCATTTGTATATCATCTGCTGTTGGTTTATGTCTTGAATCTACTAATAGTACCACTCTTTTCAATTCACTACGACCACTTAAGTATGTTTCAATAGTATTACCCCAACTAGCTTTTTCAGTCTTTGAAACCTTGGCATATCCATATCCTGGTAAATCAACTAAATGGAATTCTCCATTATTAATTACAAAAAAGTTAATAAGTCTAGTTTTTCCAGGTGTCTGGCTTACTTTAGCTAATTTTTTTCTATTAGTTAAAGCATTTATTATAGAACTCTTTCCTACATTAGATCTACCTACAAATGCAATTTCAGGAAGTCCAGTAATTGGATATTGTTCTTTTTTTACTGCTGATGTTACAAAGTCTGAATTTTTAATTTTAATCAATTGTATCCACTCCAATTATAGCTTTATTTAATACCTTATCAACATGATCAGCTGTTATTATTTCTAGTTTATTCTTAACAACATCAGGTATTTTGTTTATATCTTTTTCATTTTCTTTTGGTATTATTATAGTCTCAATTCCAGCTCTATAAGCTGCAATTGACTTTTCTTTTAATCCACCTATAGCTAAGACCCTACCTGTTAAGGTAACTTCTCCAGTCATAGCTACATTGCTTCTTACCTTCTTATTAGTTAATGCAGATACTATTGAGGTAATGATAGTAACACCTGCAGAAGGTCCATCCTTCTTAATAGCTCCTTCTGGGAAATGAATATGGATATCAGTCTTCTTATAAAAGTCTTCATCTATTCCATACTTGCTAGCATTAGCTCTCACAAAGCCGTAAGCAATCTTAGCAGATTCTTGCATAACATCACCTAATTGACCTGTTAACACTAACTTTCCTTGTCCATTCATAGTTACTGATTCAACTGGTAATGTATCTCCACCAGCAGCTGTCCAAGCCATTCCCTTAACTACTCCAACTCTATCTTCAACGTCTTTAACATCATATTCGAATATCTTAGGTCCTAAATACTTTTCTAATCTATTTGCTGAAATATTTATAGACTTTTTATCCTTCTTAATCATTTCAGTTAAAGTCTTTCTAATAATCTTTCCTAATACTCTCTCTAAGCTTCTAACTCCAGCTTCTCTTGTATAGAAGTTAATTATATCCTTAAGTGCAGCTTCAGAAATCTTAAATTCATCTTCCTTTATCTTATGTTCCTTTAATAGTTTTGGAATTAAGTGATCTTTAGCAATATGATACTTTTCCTCATAAGTATAGCCTGATACTTCAATTACTTCCATTCTATCTAATAGAGGCGTAGGTACAGTATCTAAAGAATTTGCTGTTGTAATAAATAGCACCTTAGATAGGTCCATATCTAACTCTAAATAATGATCTCTGAAAGTATTATTTTGTTCACTATCTAATACTTCTAATAGAGCATCTGCTACATTTCCTCTATGATCTGAGCCAAGTTTATCTATTTCATCTAGTAATATTAATGGGTTGTTAACCTTAGTTTCTTTTAAAGAATAAGCTAATCTACCAGGGATTGCTCCAACATATGTTTTCCTATGTCCCCTTATTTCAGCTTCATCCCTTACACCACCTAAAGACATTCTTGAATACTTTCTATTAGTGGCATTTGCTATTGATTTCGCAATTGAAGTCTTACCTACTCCTGGAGGACCAACTAAACATAATATAGGTCCCTTTAATGTATTTGTATACTTCTTAACTGCTAAATATTCTATTATTCTTTCTTTGACTTCTTCTAAACCATAATGCTCTTTATTTAATATTTCTTCTGCCTTATTAATATCGAAGCTGTCTTTAGTTGATTTATTCCAAGGAATATCTAAAATCCAGTCTAAATAATTTCTAATTACATTGCTTTCTGATCCTTGTCCAGCAGAAGCTCTAAGTCTATTTAATTCACTTTCAGCTTTCTCCCTTACATATTTAGGTAACTTAGCCTTATTTATTCTTTCTTCATACTTAGATATTTCTTTTTTATCTTCGTCATCTTCTCCAATTTCTTCTTGAAGAACTTTAATTTGCTCTCTAATATAGTATTCTCTTTGTGATTTATCAACACTTTCCTTAAGCTTATTTCCAATTTTCTTTTCTACATTTAATATTTGAACTTCATTTTCAATAATTACTAAAAGCTTTTCTACTCTCTTAATACTATCTAACTCTTGTAATATCTCTTGTCTTTTTTCTTCATCAACAATAACATAAGATGCTATCATATCAACTAGTTTACTAAAGTTTTTAATTTCATCAAAAATTGATAGGACATTGCCTCTCGTATTTCCAGAAGCCTTTATAAATTTAGTAAACCCTTTTTTTAGAGACTTAGTATATGCCTCTACATTTTCATATTCATCATTTGAAGGAACATCTACAGTTTCTATATTTGCCTCTAAAAACTCCTCTGCTTCCTCATTTAAACTTATTAATCTACCTCTATCTACACCTTCTACAAGTACTCTAATTACTTCGAAAGGTAATTTTACAATTTGTTTTATCCTACATATAGTTCCAATTTCATATATATCATTGAATTCAGGTTCTTCAATTTCATAATCCTTTTGAGTAGATAAGAAGATTTCAGCTTTATTGTCCATAGCAGCTTCTATAGCCGCCTTTGACTTTTCTCTTCCTACATCAAAATGCATTACCATATTAGGAAAGATACTAATTCCTCTTAAAGGAATTAAAGGTAGAGTTTTTAACTTTTCACTCATTATTCCCATCCTCCTTGTATTTTGTATATAACTTTTATAGTATACACATAAAATTAAGTTTTTTCAATCTATTTCAAGTTATTTAGCTATTAGCTTCAATAATCAATATTTATTATTAATAGGTATTAATTATTGAGAATTCTATATTATTTATATTATAATACATCTTTACTAATTAGCAATGAGAACATAAAGAAATTACATAAAAAATAATAATGGGTTGCCTTGTGACAACCCTAATTAAAAGATCCCCTATTTTATCCGATCGCTACCATTGCTAATACTCCCATCTTTTCAAAGTGGGAGTTAAGCACTGCTACACGCCTAGATTAGTTCTTCTAAACTTCAGATGGAGTAAATATCCTGCACACTGTGAAAGTGATTCACACAAAATACAAAATTCCGGTTCCCTATTTTTAAGAAAACTCCATCTGAAGCTAATAATCACTTTATTCTTCAGCCTTAGCAGATAATATATCAATACTACTATTGTTTACTACTATATTTTCAACAACCTTCTCATTTACTATTGCTTCTTTTATAACTTCTTTTATTGTTCCAACTGCAACAATTTCTATTCCTTCTAAATCCTTAAAACTTTCTTTCCAGTTCTCCTTAGGTATTACTACCTTTTTAGCTCCTGATTTTTTGGCTGCCATGACCTTTGCATTAACTCCACCAATAGCCTTAACATCTCCTAAAAGACTTATTTCTCCTGTCATTGCTATTGTACTACTTATTTTAATATTTTTTATTGCACTATATATTGCAGTTGCTATAGTTATTCCTGCAGATGGTCCATCCACAGGCATTCCACCTGGAATATTAATATGTATATCATAATTTTCACATTCTAAATTAAAAACATTATTTAAAACTGTAAGGACATTTTGCACAGAGGAATATGCAGTGCTTTTTCTTTTTATCTTTCTATTTCTACTAGTTATTTCTTCTTCCTCAACTATTCCGCTTACTTTTAAAGTTCCAAACCTTTTACTAACCTTTCTAGCTGTAGCTTCTATCTCCATTAATATTCCTATATTAGCCCCATGAACTGCAAGACCATTTACCAGGCCAACTTCAGATTTATCTTTAATCTTTTTATCTGGTATCTCTGTATAATTTCCGTTTTCTATTACCCATAGAACATCTTCAACACTCAAGTTAATTCGATCTTCATTTATAGCTATCCCTGATGCTAATTGAACTAAGTTAACTACATCTCTACCATTAGTACAATATTTTGAAATTATATTAAGAGCTTTTTCATCTACGCTTAATCCTACTTTATTTACAGCATTGCCAGCAATTTTTTTTATCTCATCAACATGTAGTGATCTGAAGAATATCTCTACACATCTTGATCTTATTGCAGGTACTATTTCTTCAGGGCTTCTAGTAGTTGCCCCTATTAATCTAAAATCTGCTGGTAAACCATTATCAAATATTTCTTTTATATAATCGGGCATATTGGGATTTTCACTGCTATAGTAAGCACTATCTAAAAATACTTTTCTATCTTCAAGTACCTTTAATAATTTATTTAACTCTATATGGTGGAGTTCACCAATTTCATCCATAAATAAAACTCCTCCGTGGGCCTTTGTTACAGCCCCTGGTTTAGGTTGAGGAATACCTGCTATTCCAAAAGAACCAGCCCCTTGATATATAGGATCATGTACAGAGCCTATAAGTGGATCTGCAATCCCTCTTTCATCAAATCTTATTGTTGTAGCATCTATTTCAATAAATTTAGCATTTTTTTTAAATGGTGATTTACTGCTTTTTTTCGCTTCTGCCATAACTAATCTCGCTGCAGCAGTTTTTCCAACTCCAGGGGGACCATATATTATAACATGTTGTGGATTTGGTCCACATAATGCAGCTTTTAAAGCCTTTATCCCTTCCTCTTGACCTATTATTTCTTCAAAACTATTTGGTCTGCTCTTTTCTGTTAATGGCTCTGTTAATTCTATACTTCTCATTTGCCTTAACTTTTCCATCTCTTTTGTATTTTCTTTTTCAATAATAACTTTATTATTATTACTTCCTCTGCTATTGCTAAATATGTAATAGATAAAGAGTAGCATAGTTG
>NZ_JAWGSV010000224.1:0-5136 GCF_032552055.1 Clostridium sp.
ATAAGTAAATCTTTAAAACAAAAGAGGTTTTGCATTGCAAAACCTCTTCCTTCATTTTTTCATTCCTTCATTCTCTTAATTTTTTCATTTTAAAATGCTACACATTGTAAAACTTAACTTTGCCTACAAAACATCCTTAATTCTTAATTTTTAATTATTAATTTTTCATTGTGCAATAGCACATTTCTATCTTCCTATTTTCCCTACGCCATCTTTCATCAAGCTTTCAACTTCATCTACTTTTACTAAGTTTCCATCTCCATATATGCTATGTTTTAAAACAGAGTTAGCTGCTGCAAACTCAGATATATACATTGGATCCTTATTTGATAATATTCCATATAGTATTCCAGTAGTTAAAGCATCTCCTCCACCTACTCTATCTACGATATCATCTATATCATAAATCTTTGATTGATGTAATTTATTATTAGTGTAAAAATTGCATTGTAAAGTATTTGAAGATGCAGACTTTATTCCTCTAAAAGATGAAAAGATATATTTTATATTTGGATATATTTTTGTAATTTCATCATAATAATCTTTTAATTTTTCAGCTTTATCTTCTTTATTATTATTTAAACCTAATATATTTTCAGCATCTAATATCCCTGCAGAATAAATATTTACATAAGGAAGTATCTCCTTAGTAACCTTGCTTGCTTCCTCTAAAGACCACATTCTAGCTCTATAATTTGAATCATAACTTACTAAGATATTATTTTCTTTGCAGTAGTTTAATATTTTATATGCTAAAACCCTAGTTTTATCTGAAATTGCCATAGTAATTCCTGTTAGATGAAGTATATCTACTCCTTTTAAGGCTTCTACTATATCAATATCTTCTTCATTTATATCTGAAAATATAGAGTTTTTTCTATCATAAATAACTTTAGAGTTTCTATTCCCACTACCAACTTCTAAATAATAAATAGGAGTTCTACCTTCTCCTTGATTTATAAAACTTGTATCTACTGAATTAGATTTTAAGTAAGAAATAATAGCATCCCCAAAGCCATCATTAGATATCTTGCTAATAAGTCTAGTTTCAATACCAAAGTTGCCTAAACCAGCTAAAACATTAGTTTCAGCTCCACCATAATTAATGTTTAACTCCCTAGAGTTTGAAATACGAAGTCCTTTATTAGTAGCTAACCTTAATAATACTTCCCCGAAAGCTGCAACTCTCACTTTAAATCCCCCTTGCACTTTCAAGCTTTTTAACATATTCATTACAAGTAGCTTCTATTTCATCAAACTTTCCAGCTTCACCTAGCTTGTTTAATTCTCCACCAATTCCTACAACATCAGCTCCAGCTTTTATCCACTCATCTATATTATTTAAATTAACCCCACCTGTAACCATAATATTAGCATGTGGAAGCGGTGCTTTAACTGATGAGATATATCCTTGTCCAAAAGCATTTCCTGGGAAAAGCTTAACTACATCTACTCCACTTTCATAAGCAGAAACTATTTCATTTATAGTCATTACTCCTGGAATATAAGCTACATTATATCTATTACAAAGTGTAGCAGTATCTTTATTAAAAGATGGTGAAACTATATATTCTGCTCCTGATAATATAGCCATTCTTGCAGTTTCAGCATCTAAAACTGTTCCTGCTCCTATTACGACATCATCATTTTTTATATATTTTTCTGATAAATCTTTAATTATTTCATTTGCATACTTATTAGTATAAGTAACTTCTATAGCTTTAACATTTCCTTTTATGCAGCTTTCTGAAATCTTAACCCCAATTTCCTTAGTTGTTCCCCTAACAACTGCAACTACTCCGCATTTCTTTAATGCATTTAATACTCTTATCCTTTTCATGATTACTCTCTCCTTATAATTTATTCCATATATCCGCCCTTCATAGGTGAAACTGCTTTATCTGAAAATATTTTTAAAATTCCTGACTTATATTTATTTCCTCTTGGCTTCCATAACTTTTTACGCTGAGCTAAAATATTATCTATCTCATTAAGTTCTAATCTTTGTCCATTAACTCCAACTATTTGAAGTATTCTCTTCTCTATATCAATTTCAATTAAATCATTTTCCTCTACTAGTGCTATTGGACCTCCAACTGCTGCCTCTGGTGATACATGTCCAATTGCCGGCCCCTTTGAAGCTCCTGAGAATCTTCCATCTGTAATAAGTGCTATACTAGCTGATAATTCCTTATCTGAAGAAATAGCTTCTGTTGTATAGAACATTTCTGGCATTCCACTTCCCTTTGGACCTTCATATCTTATAAATACTGCATCTCCAGGTTTTATTTTCTTAGTAAGTACTGCTTCTATAGCTTCTTCTTCACTATCAAAAGGTCTTGCCTTTAATATTGCTTTATGCATCTCCTTTGGTACGGCAGAATGTTTAACTACTGCTCCTTCTGGCGCAATATTACCTTTTAAAATGGCTATAGCTCCATTTTTCCCAATTGGATTATTAAATGGTCTTATAACATCTTCTCTTTTTAATCCAACCTTATTTAAATATTCATTACATCTATCATAAAAACCATTTTTCCTTAAGTCCTCTAGATTTTCTCCTAAAGTCTTACCTGTAACAGTCATTACATCTAAATGAAGTAACTCCTTAACCTCTTCCATAATTGCTGGTACACCACCTGCATAGTAGAAATATTCAGCTGGCCATTTTCCTGCTGGTCTTATATTTAATAAATATGGTGCATATCTGTGTATTCTATCAAAGGTTTCTTCGTCTATATCTATTCCAAATTCATGAGCAATAGCTGGAATATGTAAAAGTGAATTACTAGATCCTGAAATTGCAGCATGGATAACTATAGCATTTTCAAAAGACTTATTACTTACTATATCTCTAGCTTTTAAATTCATTTTAGCTAGCTCAATAATTTGTTTTCCTGCTTCAATTGCAACCTCTTCTAAATCCTTGCAAGTTGCTGGCATTAATGCGCTTCCTGGCAACATTAACCCTAAAGCCTCAGCCATAACTTGCATAGTAGCTGCTGTTCCCATAAATGAACAAGATCCACATGACGGACATGCATTATGCTTATAATAAGTTAATTCTTCTTCAGTAATTTCACCACGTTTTTGCATTGCACTATAGGCACCTATTTGCTCTAAAGTTAGAAGGTTTGGACCTGCTTCCATTACTCCTCCAGTAACAATAATTGATGGTATATTTATTCTTCCAATTGCCATTAAATGTGATGGTACTGCCTTATCACAACTTGATATAAATACTCCACCATCAAAAGGTGTTGCATTTGCATGTATTTCAATAAGAGATGTAATAGTATCTCTTGAAACTAATGAATAGTTAATACCATCATGACCTTGAGCCATACCGTCACATATATCTGTTGCAAAATATCTTGCAGCTTTTCCACCTTTTTCATTAACTCCTAGAACTGCATTATTAGCAAACTTCAAAAGATGAACGCTTCCTGGATGGCTATCACCAAAAGTGCTTTCTATTATAATTTGAGGTTTAGATAAATCATCAACTGACCATCCCATTCCCCTACGTAACGGATCCATTTCTGGCGCAATTTTTCTTATTTCTTGGCTAATCATTTTATTCACCCCTTATATTATTTAAAATTAAAGTCATAGCTCGGATATGTTACAACACTCCGAGCTATCTCTCTTATCTTAAGGTTATTTTTATTTATATTAATCTTAAGTAATTACTTAAAGTATTTGTAAACTATTTTAATTCTGGCCAGTATTCCTTGTTTGCTTCAATTAAGTCATCTAAAACTTCCTTAGCAACCTTTGCACTTGGAACTGTCTTAGATAATGTTAATGCTTGCCATAATTTTTGATAGCTTCCTTCTATCCATGCTTCAACTACTAACTTCTCTACAGCTACTTGTTGTTCCATTAATCCTTTTTCAAATCTTGGAATACTTCCTTGAACTAAAGGTTCAGGACCGTTGCTACCAACTATACATGGAACTTCTACCATAGCTGTTGGATCAAAGTTTTCAATAGCTCCCCTATTTTCAACTATACATAACATTCTTTCATGCGTGTTATATGCAATTGCTCTAGCTAAATCAACTATAAATGATGCATGAGCATCTATATGGAATTCTCCCCCCTTTGCTGTTCCAGCTTTAACTATATTTCTAGCAGCTTCAAATACATTCTTTTCTCTTCCATTCATTACTTCATTAGCTCTAGTAAAGTCCTTATCAGAATGCTCTACTACGTAATCTGGATATAGGTAATATTTTAAGTATGTATTTGGTAAGAAATTTGGATCTAAAGCAATTAAATCCTTAGCCTTCTTATGAGTTTCTTGCCAGCTTGGTTCAGTATGTTGAGTATCTACTTCAACTTGATTTAAATAACCATTTTCAGCAACATAAGCTCTAAGCTGTGGCATTAAATCATTTCCTTGTTTATCTCTAACACTTGTCCACCATCCAAAGTGATTTAATCCAAAGTAGTTAACTTCTAAATCTGCTGGTGTTAATCCAACTATTTGAGACATACGTCTTAATGTTCCAACTGGCATATCACAAATATTTAATACTTTTGAATTAGGCTTTAATACACGGCATGCTTCTGCTACTATTGCAGCTGGATTTGAGTAGTTTAACATCCAACAATTTGGAGAATACTTTTCCATCATGTCAATTAATTCTAACATTCCACCTATTGAACGCATTCCATATGCAATTCCACCTGGTCCACAAGTTTCTTGTCCTACAACTCCATGTTTTAGTGGGATTTTTTCATCCTTTTCTCTCATTTCATATTTACCAACTCTTATATGAGCCATACAGAAATCTACATCTGTAAATGCTTCTTCTGGATCTGTTGTATATGAAAACTCTACTTCTGGGTAGCTTTCTTTTAATAAAATTGCTAATGCAGCACCTATTGTATCTTGACGTTCCTTATCATTATCATATAATTTTAATTTACGTAGTGGGAATCTATCTGCATTATCTAAAAGCATCATTACAATTCCTGGCGTAAATGTACTTCCTCCCCCTGCTATTACTACGGAAAATTTTCTGTTATCCATATTTCTTCCACCTTTCACTAATGACATATTTAAAAATTGTCATATTATATATTTGAAATTTATTATTCTTATCACTTACAAGCACATTATAGAAC
>NZ_JAWGSV010000225.1:0-5133 GCF_032552055.1 Clostridium sp.
GTCTTAAGACAGCCCAATTAACAATTTTATATTAAACAATGAATAATTATTTGTTTATTTCTTCTTCAAGCATATCTAAAAGTTCATTAAATCTTTCAATAGTTGCTTCTAAAGGTTTTGATGTAGTCATATCTACTCCTGAAGCCTTAAGAATTTCTATTGGGTAATCACTTCCACCACTCTTTAAGAACTTAAGATACTTAGGCACTGCTTCTTCTTTTCCTTCTAATATAGATTTTGCAAATGCTGAAGCTGCAGCATATCCAGTTGCATATTGATATACATAGAAATCTGAATAGAAGTGAGGAATTCTAGACCATTCAATATCTATTTCATTATCTACTATCATTTCTGGACCAAAGTATTTTACATTTAAATCATGCCAAGCTTTATTGTAATCTTCTGCTGTTAAAGGAATTCCTTTTTCTAAAGATTCATGAGTATATAATTCAAATTCAGCAAACATTAATTGTCTAAATACAGTAGTTCTTATTTGCTCTAATTCTTGATTAATTAAGAATAATTTTTTCTTCTTATCTTCTTCTTTTTCTATTAAATAATGAATTAATAATGCTTCATTAGTGGTAGATGCTACTTCAGCGCAGAAAATTGTATAACCTGCATATATATAAGGTTGCTCTTTTCTTGAGTAGTATGAATGAATAGAGTGACCCATTTCATGAGCTAAAGTTGATACATCATTTAATGTATAATTATAATTTAATAATACATAAGGCATAGTTTCATATCCGCCCCAAGAATAAGCTCCACCTCTCTTACCTTTATTTTGGTAAATATCTATCCAACCATCATTTATTCCTGATTTAAATACAGATAAGTATTCTTCTCCTAAGGGTTTTAACCCTTCAAGAATCATATCTACCCCTCTATTAAATTCTATATGATCTTTTTCTATTTCAATTACTGGAATATAAAGATCATACATATGCATTTCATCTAATCCTAAAAGTTTCTTCTTTATCCCTACATACCTATGAAGTGATTTAATATTGTCATTTATAGTCTTAACTGCATTTTTATATACTTCAACTGGTATATCATTAGGCTTTAATGAAGCTTCTAAAGCTGAATTATACTTTCTTATCTTAGAACTAAAGTTATAGCTCTTAATTGAACTACTTAATGTAGTAGCTAAAGTATTTTCAAACTCTTTATATTTATTAAATAAAGTTTCAAAGGCTGTTTTTCTTACATTTCTATCCTTACTCTTTATAAATGTAGAATAATTCCCTTCAGTAAGTTCAACCTCTTCTCCGTCCTCATCAACTATGTCTCCAAATTTCAAATCTGCATTAGTTAACATATTGTGAATTGCAGAAGGTGCATCTAAACAGTCTGAAGCTGATGCTAAAAGCTCCTCTTCTGATTTGCTTAATATATGTGGCTTTTCCTTTAAGATACCATCAAACATAAAACTATAAAGTTTTAATTCTTCATTATTATTAATTATATCTCTTATTATACTTTCATCTTGTTCTAATATTTCTGGAACAAAATATGCTGTGAAAGATGAAAATTCAGCCATATATGCATCTACCTTATTCATCATTCCTTGATACTTACCATTAGAAGTATCTTCATCTGATCTTAAGTGAGCATATACATATATAGTTTCTGCCTTCTTCCCTAATTCAACATATTTATCTAAGAATTCTTTAATTGACTCCTTATTATTAAGCTTTCCTTCAAAGGATTTCAAAGTTGGCGCTTCTTTTTTTAAACTTTCAAAGGCTTTTTCCCATTCCTCATCAGTAGAAAATATTTTGTTTACCTTCCACTTATATTCTTCATTAATCTCTTCTCTTTTCTTTAATACCTTTCCTTCACTCATTATCTCCGCCTAAATTTAGGCACTCCTTTCTAAATATATTCTTCCTTCTTTCCTTCTATATTCTTAAATGCTTCTTCTAAAGTATCTTCAATTAACTCAACACATCTAGTTAACCTTTCCTTCATAAATCCATAATCATCTACATATTTAAATTTTATTAAAAATGTAGGATTATATTCATCTAGCATATCTTCAATATCAAATTCTTCCTTAGAAAACGCTTCATAATTAAAAACATCATATATAGCTGAGTATTCCCATTCTTCTACATCTTTATTTGTATCAAAATAAAGATTAACAATTTCATCTATAACATAAAGTTTTTTTACAAACAAAGCCCCTTCTGATACTTGGAAGCTACCAAGTTCCTTTGTTATAAATCCCGTTTCTCTATCCTTTTCCATTAGTACTAAACTAGAAAAATCCATATTAATTCCTCCACCTCTTCGTAAGTATTAAAAGTATTATTTACTTTATTATATGTTTTATCCTTATTATAAAGCAATATAGTCATTTAATCTATTATTTCTAAGTAAATTAATATTGTATTAAAAACTTGTTGCAAATCATTTGCAAAATCATATATAATTAATTTTAGATTATATAAGTTGTAGTAAAGTTTTTGCATTTTATTCAGTTATATTTTATACTCAAAATATTTTAGTTAGGCAATTACACAAGCAACTTATAAAAAAATCAAAAACTATATGGTTTCAATTGATGTAATTTACTTTCAAAACTATTTTTAGCTAAAGATAAAGTAATTACTTAAGATGTAGATTATTTATTGAAACATATATACTTAGGAGTTGATTAAATGATAGAAATAAAAAACTTATGTTTTTCATATACAAATAAAAAACCATACAATCTTAATGATGTAAATTTAAAAATTGAAGAAGGTAGCTATTTATCTGTTATAGGTGAAAATGGTAGCTGCAAAACTACATTAATAAAACTAATACTAGGCTTACTAAAACCTACAAGTGGAGAAATTGCTGTAAATTCTAAATCCATTGGTTATGTTCCCCAAAGATTAGATTCATTTAATTCACAATTCCCTATTACAGTTAAAGAAGTTTTAAGTTGTCATAAAAAAACATTAAACAATAATAGTATAGATACTTCTTCTGTTTTAAATACTGTAAATATGGGGGAATATGAAAATAGATTACTTGGAATGCTATCCGGTGGGCAACAGCAAAGAATTTTAATAGCTAGAGCTTTAATGGGTAATCCAGATATAATTATCTTAGATGAACCATCAACGGGTGTAGATTCAAATAATCAAAAAGAAATTTATGATATTTTATGTAAGTTAAATAAAGAAGAGAAAAAAACTATTATTTCAATAGAACATAATATTGATATAGCTTTAAATAACTCTACTCATATTCTTAAGATTGAAGATGGAAAAGCTTATTTATACACTACAGAAGAATATAAAAAAGTTTATAAATAAGGTTTATTAGGAAGGTTAGATTTTATGTTACAATTAGATTTTATGCAAAATGCTTTTATGGCTGGATTTATTATTTCGATTCTTTGTCCATTTATAGGACTTTTCTTAGTACTTAGAAGATATTCTATGATTGGAGATACTTTATCCCATTCTTCCTTTGCTGGAGTTGCAATTGGATTAGTAGTTGGTGTAAATCCATTAATAACTGCATTTTTATTTACTACTTTATGCGCAATAATTATTGAGCTTTTAAGAGATTATTATAAAAAGTATGCTGAACTAGTTATGAGTCTTGTTTTAACTTTCAGCTTAGGTATTGCTATTGTTCTTATTAGTAGCGGAAAAGCTTCTGCTAAAGTTAATTCATTTTTATTTGGAAGTATATTAACTGTATCAAGGGAAGATATTATATTAATACTTATAGTTGGAATTATATGCTTATTAATACTACTATTTTTATATAATAAACTTGTTTATATTACCTTCGATGAAGAAGGTGCAAAGACTTCTGGTATTAAAGTAAAACTTATAAATTATATATTTACTATATTAGTCGGTGCAACTATCTCAATGTCAATAAGGGTTATGGGGATACTAGTTATATCCTCTATAATGATAGTTCCGGTTGCAACTGCAATGCAATTAAAGAAAGGCTTTAAAACTACCCTTTTAGCAGCAATATGCTTTGGAGTATTTGATATTATGGTAGGACTTATCCTTTCTTACTATATTAATAGTGCTCCTGGTGGTACCATAGCACTAACCTCTGTATTTACTTTAATATTAACACTAGTATTTGAAAGATTTATTAGCAAATAGAAAAAACAGCTGCCAGAGAGCAGCTGTTTTTTTAACGAATAATTGATAATTATGAATGTAATTCTTCGGGAATTACTAAAAACTTAATTTATAAAAGTCCTCCAGGAGTTTTTTTATCAATTCTTCATTATTAATTATACATTATTCATTACTTTTCCTTCTTACATTGGTCACAAATTCCATTCAACTCAAGCTTATGCTGAGTTAAACTAAATCCAACCTTCGCCTTAATCGCTTCTTCTATTTCTTCCATAGGACAAGGAATTTCAACACACTTATGACATACATCACATTCTAAAATATGCTTATGATTCTCCCTTTTTAATATATATAAAGATGGTCCATCAATGCTTATTTTTTTAATAACATCTTTTTCTTCTAATAAATCTAAGGTTCTATATACAGTACTTAAATTTAAGTTATTATTTTTCTTTTTGCATTCATCATATATATTTTCAGCTGAAAGTCCCTTTTCAGAAGCTTCTATTATATTTAGTATTGAAATTCTTCCTGCAGTAACTCTAATACCATTTTCTCTAAAATAAATTTCCCAGCTCATTTTTTTCTCCTAACGTACTATATAGCTATATACTAACATCATTATACCACTAGATTCAATGATATTAAATATTAAAAAATATCATTTCTATTCCTAGTATTAATAATATTAGCCCTCCAAGTAGGTCTGCATACTTATATACAAAACTTATTTTTCTAACATATCTACATAAAAAAAAGCCTGTTGTACAAATTAGTAATGTAATTAATCCTACTAAAACTCCATCTAGAGTTAATAAAATTATATTCTCATTATAAAAAGCTGTAAAGCCTAGTACTAAGGCATCAATACTAACCGACATTCCAAGTAGCATATACATAGACTTATTAATTAAAATGGAGTCATCTTTTTCATTATTTTTAAAAGCAGCAATCATCATTATAATTCCTATTATAGTTATTATAACTCCACCAATAATACTTGGAATAGAAACTATATATG
>NZ_JAWGSV010000226.1:0-5126 GCF_032552055.1 Clostridium sp.
CTATTATAGTATACTTATTTTAAATAGATGAAATTAAGAAAGGTAGCATTTATGTTAAAAACAAAACATTATTTTATTATAAATCCAAAGGCGGGAAAATCTGATGTATCAAAAGTAGTAGCATATGAAATTGAAAACGCCTTTAAAGGTTCTATTGATGAATATAGTATCTATATTACTAAAGAAAGAAATGATGCAGAAGAATATACTAAATTTATTTGTAATAAAGAAAAAAATGAAAATATAAGATTTTATGCCTGTGGAGGAGATGGAACATTAAATGAAGTTATAAATGGAGTAGTAGGGTTTGATAATGCAAGTGTTTCTGTTATACCCCATGGAACAGGTAATGATTTCATAAATAATTTTGAAGAATCTATAGGATTTTATGATATAAAGAAGCAAATTTCATTTGAGTCACAAAAAATAGATTTAATAAAAATTAATGATACTTATGCAGTTAATTTATGTAACATTGGTTTTGATGCTATGGTTGCAGAAAATATGAATAAATTTAAAAAGCTACCACTAATAAATGGACAAGGTGCCTATACATTATCAATTTTCTATTCATTATTTCATAAAATGACTAGTAATTTAGAAATAAAAATAGATGATAGAGAAATAATTAAAGGCGAATTTTTATTATGTGTTGCAGCTAATGGTCTTACATATGGAGGGGGATACAAAGGAGCACCTTTAGCAGAAATAAATGATGGATTTATAGATTTATGCATTATAAAAAAAGTCTCAAGACTTAAGCTTATTAAATTAATTAGTGTATATAAAGTTGGAGAGCACTTAAATAATGAAGAGTTAAAGGATTACTTTATATACAAAAGATGTAAAACAATTAATATAAAATCAAATGATAAATTTAGTACTTGTATTGATGGTGAAATATTTGAAGAAACTAATATCAATATTTCTGTAGTTGAAAATGCAGTAGAATTTTTATCACCAACTAAACTTTAAAAAAGAGAGGTATATAATTTGAGTAGCTTTATTGAATTTAAAGATGTTAAAAAAATTTACAAAATGGGGGAAGTTGATATAACTGCTTTAGCTGGAGTATCTTTTTCAATAGAAAAAGGAGAATTTGTTATAGTAGCAGGAGCAAGTGGTGCAGGTAAAAGTACTATTTTAAATATATTAGGTGGAATGGATACATTATCAAGTGGTGAAATTGTAGTAGATAATAATTTAATAAGTAACTATTCAGAAAAAGATCTAATATCTTATAGACGATTTGATATTGGATTTGTATTTCAATTTTATAATTTAGTTCAAAACCTAACCGCTTTAGAAAATGTTGAATTGGCTACTCAGATCTGTAAAGATCCATTAAATCCAGCTGAAATTTTAAAAGCAGTAGGCTTAGAAGGCAGAAAAGATAATTTCCCTGCCCAGCTATCTGGTGGAGAGCAGCAACGTGTAGCTATTGCTAGAGCCTTGGCTAAAAATCCGAAGTTATTATTATGTGATGAACCCACAGGAGCACTAGATTATAATACAGGAAAGGCTATACTTAAGCTCCTTCAGGATACATGTAAAAAGTATAATATGACTGTAGTAATAATTACACATAATTTAGCCTTAACTCCTATGGGTGATAAAGTAATAAAGGTTAAGAATGGTATGATTGAAAGCGTAACATTAAATGATAATCCTCTTCCAGTAGAAAGGATTGAATGGTAATATGAAAAATGCTTTTATGAAAGATGTTCTTAAGGACATAAAAAAATCAAAAGGAAGATTTCTTTCTATATTTGCTATCATAGCTTTAGGAGTTGCCTTCTTCTCTGGAATTAAAGTTTCTCCAATAGATATGAAAAATACTGCTGATAAATATTATGACGATTATAACTTTATGGATTTAACCTTATACTCAACATTAGGTTTTACTGATGAGGATATTGTTGAAATAGAAAGGTTAGATGGAGTTAATGATGTTTATCCAACCTATTCTTTAGATGCAATAACTATGATAGATACAGCAGATTCTGTTCTGAAAGTTATGGGAATGCCTTTAAATGATGAAAATTATGTTAATAAATATCGATTAATTGAAGGTAGATTTCCAGAAAATAAAAACGAATGTGTTATTGAAGCAGGAGTGATTGATGATTTAAATTTATCAGTAGGAAGCACGATCAAACTTAAATCAGGCACTAGTGATGAGCTTAGTGAAAGCTTAGATGTAACTGAATATGAAATTGTAGGTAAGGTTCAAACACCTAATTACTTATCATTTGAAAAAGGTACTTCAAATATTGGAAGTGGTAAGATTTCGAGTTTTATAGTAATTCCAAATGAAAACTTCAAGTTACCAGTTTATACAGAAGTATATTTAACTATAGATGATGTTAAAGAGTTAAATTCATATTCAAAAAAATATTTTAAAGAGATAGATAAAGTAAAACCATCTGTAGAAATGCTTGGTAATGAAAGAGCTGCTTTAAGATATGAAGAAATACTAAATGAAGCTAATAAAAAATTAAGTGATAGCAGAGAAGAATTTGAAAAGCAAAAGTTAAAAGGTGAGGAAGAACTTGATAATGCTAAAAAGACCATAGAAGATTCAGAAGAAGCATTAAAAAATGGCGAATCTGAACTTACAAAAAGTGAAACTGATTATAAACTTAGTATTATTCAAGCCGAAAATGAAATTTCTTTAGGTGAGTATAAGATTAATGATGGTAAAGTAGCCTTAGAAAGTGGTAAAAAGACTTTTGAAGCGGAAAAGGTTAAAGCTCAAGAGCAGATTAATACTGCAAAATCTACTTTAAAAGCTCTCGAAGATACTAGAAACAATTTAATTTCTAGAATAAAAGAAAATGAAGATGCTTTAAAAAATCCTAATTTAACTGAAGCGGAGAAAAATACTATAACTCAAGAGATAAATGTTTTGGTTAAAACTATAGATGAAGTAAATAATGGTATAACATATATAAATAATGAAATAACCTCTGGAGAAGATAAGTTAAGAAGTGCTGAAAAGGAATTAAAAGAAAAAGAACAACAATTAAAAGATGCTGAGAATACTTTAATTGAAAATAAAAAGAAACTTGAAGAGGGAAAAAAATTAGCTGAAGCCCAGTTTGCATCATCTAAAGATGAAATTTCTAAAGGAAAAGAAGAATTAGCAAAAGGTAAAAAAGATTATGAATTAGGAAAAGAAGCATTTGAAAAAGAAATAGCAGCTGCTGAAGCAAAGTTAAACAAAGCTGAAAGTGAAATTAAAAATATTGAAGAGCCTAGTTGGATTGTTCTAGATAGAAATAGTCATTATTCCTATGTTGACTATAAAAATAATGCTGATAGCATAGATAAAATTGCGAAAGTCTTCCCTGTATTCTTTTTCTTAGTAGCAGCACTTGTATGCTTAACTACAATGACAAGAATGGTGGATGAGCAAAGAATAAATATTGGTACTTTAAAAGCATTAGGATATTCTAAAAATAAAATAGCGTCAAAATATTTAATTTATTCATTATCAGCATCATTTTTAGGTAGTATTGCAGGTCTAGCCATAGGCTTTACTCTATTCCCTATAGTAATTTTTGATGCTTATGGAATAATGTATAATCTACCTAAGGTTCAGCTAGAATTTAATATTCCTATAGCTATATTAATAACATTAGTTTCAATAGCAGTAACTACTCTTTCAGCATTATTTGCTTGTTATGCTGAACTTAAAGAGTCACCTGCTAATCTAATGAGACCAAAAGCTCCAAAGGAAGGAAAGAGGATATTAATAGAAAGAATAACCTTCATTTGGAAAAAATTAAGTTTTATAGGTAAGGTAACAGTAAGAAATATATTTAGGTATAAGAAGAGATTCTTTATGACTGTATTTGGTATTGCTGGTTGTACTGCACTGTTAGTAACTGGTTTTGGTATTAAAGACTCCATTGAAACTATTATTGATAAACAATTTGGAGATATCTTTAAGTATAATTTATCAATAAATATTGATAAAGATTATGGTAAGTCTGAAAAGATTAATTTTGGTAAAGAATTGAAAGATAGAGATGAAGTAAAAGATGCTCTAATGCTATTATCAGAAAATGCTAAGATATCTACTGAAAAAGGAGATAAGGATTTAAGCATTATAGTTCCAGAAAACTTAAGAACAGTTTCTGATTTTATTAACTTTAAAAATAGAAAATCTAAAGAAGAACTTACCTTAAGTGATAATGGTATTATATTATCAGAAAAAGCAGCAGATGCCACAAAGGTAAAAGTAGGAGATGAATTAAAGATTAAAGTAGATGGTAAGGAATATAGTTTAAAAGTTTCAGGTATAACTGAAAACTATACATTTAACTATGCTTACATCTCTCCTAAATATTATAGAGATATATTTGATATAGAACCTAATTATAATTCATTTATAGTAAGTATCAATAATGTTGATAATGAAGAAGATTTATCTAAAGAAATAATGGAAAACCAAATAGTTAAAGGTGTTTCTTTTAATACTAATATAAAAGAAAACTTTGATAATATTATTAAAAGCTTAAACTATGTTGTATTAGTAATGATAGTATCTGCAGGAGCTTTAGCTTTTGTAGTACTTTATAACTTAACTAATGTAAATATAAGTGAAAGAATTAGAGAAATTGCAACTATTAAAGTATTAGGCTTCTATGATAATGAAGTATCAGCCTATATTTATAGAGAAAATATTATACTAACTATATTTGGTATATTATTTGGTTCAGTTTTAGGTGTTTTACTTCATAGATTTATAATTTTTACTGTTGAAATAGATAATATGATGTTTGGTAGAAATATAGATTTAACAAGCTTTATATTTTCAGCAATATTAACTATATTATTTGCTGTACTAGTTAATATTTCAATGTATTATAAACTTAAAAAGGTTAAGATGGTAGAATCATTAAAATCTGTAGACTAAGATAACACTTACCTTTGTAGTGAGAATCTATAATAAAGTGAATTAGCTTGGAAGAATTACTTTTATTAGATTATTTTAAGTCCCTCTGTTATAAAACAGAGGGACTTTTTATTGTATTGAAAACCACTGGCTATGCCAGTGGATAAAATGGCTTAAGCTCTGAACAGAAAAAACTCCTATGATATAATTGCAACGACTGACA
>NZ_JAWGSV010000227.1:0-5119 GCF_032552055.1 Clostridium sp.
CCTGTTAAGGCATATATTAATGGGGATTTAAGCAATTTAAATTTTGAGGACTTAGAATGGTATGGTAGTAATAATTTTTATGTTATTTTTGGAGAAGCACCATTTGTAAAAAACTTTATTGAAAAAAATTCAAAATTAATAAATCATTATAGAATAGAAAATGATAGAAGAAACTCTGCTATTCCAATGCTTAATTTAATAAATATCGATGCAAGAATAGAGCCTGGTTCAATAATTAGAGATAGGGTTAAAATCGATAAAAACGCTGTGGTTATGATGGGTGCTGTTATTAATATAGGATCTGAAATAGGAGAAGATACTATGATAGATATGAATGCTGTTATTGGTGCTAGGGCTATAATTGGTAAAAGATCTCACATTGGTGCTGGTGCAGTGGTAGCTGGTGTTTTAGAACCACCTAGCAAGTCTCCCTGTGAAATAGGCGATGATGTCTTAATAGGAGCTAATTCAGTTATATTAGAAGGAATCAAGGTAGGCAATGGATCTGTAATAGCTGCTGGATCTGTAGTAGTAAAAGATGTTCCAGCTGGCGTAGTAGTTGCAGGAAGTCCAGCTAAAATTGTAAAATCAGTTGATGAACAAACTAAGGATAAAACTAAAATGTTAGATGATTTAAGAAAATAAGCTACATAGCAGTTAAAATAAAAGGTGAAAAGCAATTTGCTTTTCACCTTTTTATTACATAACTTCTTGTTCACTTATTCCATTGATTTCACTTACTTCATTTACATCACTAACTTCTTCTACTTCATCTTGAACTCTTTCCATCTTAGAAACAGATACTTCATAAGCTATTTTTTTAACTACGTCACTATCATTGACCTTTTTTTGGTATTCTCTACTTTGTAACCTTCCCCATACCCTAATATTATCTCCTACTTCTAAGGTTTGGCAGAATCTTGAATTTCTACCCCATGCAATTGTAGGAATGTAATCTGATTTATTATATGCTCTATTAACTGCAAGTAAAACATCAGCTATTTCTCTACCAAATGGTGTTGTTCTATAAACCGGTTCCTTACAAATAAATCCATCTAGGAATATTTCATTAGGATTTTTACTTCTTTCTATACAAGGTTCAATATTTCTAGCAAATACAGTTAATATAAGTTTATTTGAACCATCCACAAACTTATTATAAGATCTTAATTGTCCATCAACTATTATTTCCTTGTCTATTGATAGATCCATATTAGCAATTAATCTTTCTGATACAGTTATGTTTAAAATATCAACTGAATCGCTTAGTCTCATCACTTCCATTGAAAACGTATAAAACCCTTCCCCATACATTTCATGGCTGAATTCTAGACCTGAAATTACCTTTCCTTCTAAATAAATTTTGTTATTTAACATCATGTTGTCCATCACTAATCCCTCTCTCCCTTAGTAATATTTTATTTCTTTTGATTAACAACCCATAGGTATATTTCCATTATAATACATTATATCATCATTTTTCAATATTTTTAAATTATTTTTTTATTTGTTCACCTTTATCATTTATATAATAATTTTCTTGATATATGTTTTCACCTACTGGTAAGAACTCATATCCCTCTTCTTTAAGTGTTTTTATTATTTTATCTAAATTACCTGGAGTATATTTTGCATTATTGTGAAATAACAATATAGAGCCTTCTTTAACCTTTTTCATTACCCTATTATACTCTTCATCCGCCCCTTTTTGTTTCCAATCCACAGAGTCCACATCCCATTGTATTGGGACAAATCCTTGGCTTTTAACATAATCTAAAGATTTTTTATTATATTCTCCACTTGGGAAACGAAATAATTTGGGTGTTACTCCAACTGCTTCTTCAATAGTTCTATTTGTCTTATCTAGTTCTTCCTTCATCCTAGCTTCACTAATATTACTAAACATAGGATGAATGTAACTGTGGTTTCCTATTTCATGTCCTCCCTCCTTAATCATAATTAGTTTGTTTTTATTATCTTCACTATAATTTACCCAACCTCCCATAATAAAAAAGGTTGCCTTTACATTATATTTATCAAGTACCTCTAATATTCTAGGAAGTTCATCATTTTCTGCCCAATTAATATCAAAAGTTAAAGAAACTTCTTTTGCATCTTTATTTACCCTATATATAGGTAATTTATCTTGAACCTCATTAAAAATTGAAATAGCTCTTCCATCTAAAATAAAAGAAATAGTTATTACAAAAACTAATAAAAGTAACCTACTTATAATCCTATATCTCCTCTTCACTTTAAACTCCTATCTATTACTTCAATTAATTTATATTCTTATTTTTTCATAATAATGACTCTCTTTATATTATCCTTTTATCAATAATATGATATAATAGTTCTATACTTTCTAAAGAGGGAGGTTTAGTATGTACGAAAACTCAGCAGAGCTTGCAGAAAATAAACTTTTAGTTTTATATGTAATGGATTCTTTGAAGCAACCTATTACTAATACACAATTAACAGAAATTATTTTGGAAAATAATTTTATAAATTACTTTACACTTCAACAATATATTAGTGAGCTTATATCTTCTGATTTTTTAAGATATGAAATAGTGAATGATAAAAATTTAATTAATATTACAGAAAAAGGAGCCAGTACACTATCCTTTTTCACAGATAGAATTTCTACAATAAAAAAGAAGATAATCGATGACTATCTTCACTCAATTATTGATTCTATTAAAAAGGAACTTACTATTCACAGCGATTATACTATAAGTAAAGATAATTCCTTTCTTGTAGATTTACAAGCATTAGAAAATGATAATTTATTAATGTCATTAAAAGTATCTGTTCCTACTAAAAAACAAGCATTATCTTTATGCAATAGGTGGAAAGCAAACCCATCAGATATTTACATAAAGATTATGGACTCATTATTTGGTGATGAAAGTTAATATAAGGTCATAGCATTAGGCTCTTTTCCTACTGTTATGACTTTAGTTTTATTATTTTGTAAATCTACGCATATAAGTCTTCCCTTTAAATAATCTATTACGTAAATAATATTATCTAACTTAATAACACCTCTAAGCATACTTCCAATATTAATCTCTTTTATTAATCGGAAATTATCTATATCTATACAAAAAATACTTCCATCTAATAAATTACTAATATAAATTATATTTTCATCTTCAAAAATATCTATAGGAACTTTTCCAACTTCAATTTTACCTAATGATTTTAAAGTAATTAAACTAAAGATTTCAACATATCCATTGCTTCTATCTCCCATATAACTTTCACAAACATATAAGAATTTACCATCCTTAGACACTTTTATTTTAGTTGGATACTCTAATGTAACTAATTCACCAACTACTTTATTTGTATTTATATCTATTATTGAAATATTATGGCTTTGAAAATTAGTAATAAATAAAAGCTTATATGTTTCACTTATTTCAATATTATATGGCCAACTATTAACCTTAATATCTAAAATTATTCTCTTTTCTTCTATATCGTACAAAACAACAGTATCTGATTCTGAACAAACAATATAAATTTTATTTCCATACCTAACTAAATCATTAGGATTAGCACCTACATAGATTACTTCTTCTTCAACCATACCTTCAATATCAATAACAGATATTGAATTGCTATAGCTGTTTGCAATATACCCTTTCTTATCCTTAATACATATACTAGTAGGTCCCAAAGGCTTCTCACCCTTATTTAAAACTAATTCCTTCACCTTATAATCAAAGTTTAATTTATCTTTTAATAAAGGTATCTTAATTATTGAGTCATTTCCAGTATTACATATAATTAAAGAATTCATACAAAAGCTCCTTATCCTATAACCTTAATTATCCTTATACATATATAAATATAATATGTTTAATTTCCTTAAGATGAGACAACTTTTGATATTTAATTCTATTATTCAGCATTTTCACTTTATTTTTTACTGATTTGAATATATAATTAATGTACATAACATTGGAGGTGACATAATGTTCGTTTATAAAACAAAAGGGGTTTGCTCTACAGAAATACATTTAGAAATTCAAGATAACATTATTAAAGATGTAAAGTTTATAAGAGGTTGCCAAGGAAATCTAATTGGAATTTCAGCTTTAGTAAAAAATATGAATATCAGCGATGTTATAGAAAAATTAAAAGGAATAGAATGCGGTAATAAAAGCAGTTCATGTCCTGATCAATTATCTAAAGCATTAGAAGAATACTTAAAAAAGGCTGTGTAAACAGCCTTTTTTTTCAATTAACAATTATTGATGTAATTCTTATAAAATTACTAAAAATAATTGTTTTTCAGAACTCCAATAAGAGTTTTTTAAGTGTTTTTTCATTGCTTACTTTAAATTTTAAAAAATTGATTCTTAACAGCTATTTGTAATTTTGTAAAATTAGTAAATTAAATTTTTTTATACCAAAATCTATTTATATTTTAATGTGTAGACTTTATATTAATTAATATCTTTTCTTTTATATCATCTAAGGGAAAATTCTCCCCTGGACAAAGGGTTTCGTAGGCATCTCTGTGACCCATTATCTTATATATATCATATTTCAATATTAAATAATGAGTAAGTTTTTCTATACTTTCAAATTGTTCTTTTGTTATTTCTTCTTCTTCAAAGTTTCCTTCTAAACAAATCCCAATAGAGCTGCTATTTTCCCCTTTAGTATGAGCCCCCTCAGCATTTTCATCTCTTCCCAAATAAATACTTCCATCTTTCCTAATATAATAATTATAACCTATCCCCTTCCACCCTTTACTTTTATGAAATTCATTAATTCCTTCTGGATCCCATATACTTCTTGCAGCATGGTGAAATATTATTTTTCTAGGCTTATTATTAAAGATAAGATCTTCTGTCCAATTATAATCAATTTTATTAATATTTAAGTCTTTTTCTAAATTCATTATTTCTTCATAAGAAGGATTTGCAAAATAAAACTTTTTATAACTTATTTTAAGATATTGCCTAAGGGTTTCCCTAAAAATCACTGTACTTATAACCACTAGTACTATAATAATTATAAGTAATATCAATTTCTTTTTTATTTTTATAGCAATAAACATTAATCACCTATTAAATACACATATTAATCTATATTATAC
>NZ_JAWGSV010000228.1:0-5110 GCF_032552055.1 Clostridium sp.
GAAGATCTACATGATAACATGTGTCATGCTTTTGAAGGCGTAAAAGAAGTTTTAGAGGCATTGAAGGAAAAAGGAATTAAGCTTGCTATAGTAACGTCTAAGAGAGCTGAACTTGCAATTAGAGGGATGAAGATAGCGGGAATATATGATTATATGGATGTGATAATTACTCCAGAATCAACAAAGTTACATAAACCAAATGGTGAACCAGCTTTAAAGGCATGTAGTGAACTTGGTGTTAGTCCTAGTGAAGCTATTATGGTTGGAGATAGTATTTATGACATATATTGTGGTAAAAATGCTGGATGTAAAACTTGTGGAGTAAATTATACTTTTATTGATTTAGAAGTTTTAAAGGAATCTAATCCAGATTATTTCATAGACAAGCCTATAGATTTATTAAAGTTAATATAAAGTGATTCTTATCTTCAGGTGGAGTTTACTTAAAAAGTAGAGAACCAAAATCTTGTATTTTATGTGAATCACTTTCACAGAGTGTAGGAATACCCTGTGCTCCATCTGAAGGTTAGAAGAACTAATCCAGGCGCGTATCAGTGCTTAACTCCCACGTATAGAAGGTGGGAGTGTTAGCAATGGTAGCGATCAGATAAAAAATGATTCTGAATAATTTATAAGCAATAAGTTAATATACTATTCAAATATTATAAAGTTTTTACTAGGAGGAGAAGTTATGAAAAATATAGTTATTTTAGATAAAAAGACTTTGGGAGATTTAAACTTTAGTGAACTTGAGAATTTAGGTAAGGTTACTTACTATGATTCAACTAAGGCTGAAGAAGTAGAAGATAGAATAAAGGATGCTCATGTAGTTTTAACTAATAAGGTTGTTCTTAAAGAAGAAAATCTTAAAAATGCAAAGAACTTAGAATTAATTTGCGAAACTGCAACAGGGTTTAATAATATTGATATAGAATATGCAAAGGCTAAGAAAATTGCAGTAACTAATGTAGCAGGTTATTCAACTAATACAGTAGCCCAACATACTTTTGCAACAGTACTAGCATTATATGATAAAATTGCATACTATGATAACTATGTAAAATCGTTAGACTATGCAAAAAGTGGACTGTTTACAAATGTAAGTGTTCCTTTTTATGAACTAGAAGGAAAGACTTGGGGAATAGTAGGTTTAGGAGCAATAGGTAGAAGAGTTGCTAAAATTGCTGAAGCTTTTGGAGTAAAGGTTGTTTATTATTCAACTTCAGGTAAAAATTCTAATAGTGAATATGACAGAGTTAATTTTGATGATTTATTAGCAAAATCAGATATAATTTCTATACATGCACCATTAAATAAAAATACAGAAGGCCTTATTAATTATGATGCATTAAAGAAAATGAAGAAGAATGCAATATTAGTTAATATGGGAAGAGGTCCTATAGTAGTAGAAAAAGACTTAGCAAAAGCTATTGATGAAGATTTAATTGCAGGAGCTGCTTTAGATGTATTTGAAGTTGAGCCTATAAAAGAAGATAATCCTTTAACAGCTGTAAAAAACATAGAAAAATTAATTTTAACACCACATATAGCATGGGCAAGTGTAGAAGCTAGAAATAGATTATTTACGGAAGTTATTAATAATATAAAAGCTTTTTACAATGGAGAAATAAGAAATAGATTAGAACTCTAAAAGATTTAGAAAATTCGAAAAACAACATTGACATTGGAAAAATTTTGTAGTATATTACTAATTAACTAAATATTAAAAGGCTTGGAATGAGAGTAGTAGAAGGCATGAGATATTTAAGAGAGTTGGGGTATGGTGAGAGCCCGCATATTATCACTTTTGAACTCGCTCAGGAGCCACAAGACTGAAGGGGTATTAGGTCTTGTCGGTATATAATACCGTTATTTAAAGTAAGTTATAAACTTGGATGGTACCGCGTAAATCGCTCCAATATATGGAGGGTTTACGCGGTTTTTTAATTTCCAAAATAGTAAATAAGGGGGCATTTAAATGAATTACAAAAAGTATAAAAAGTTTCAAACTATTAAATTAAAAGAAAGAACATGGCCAGATAAAGAGATAGAAAAGGCTCCAATTTGGTGTAGTGTTGATTTAAGAGATGGAAATCAAGCGCTGATTAATCCTATGAATGTTGATGAAAAAATAAAAATGTTTAATTTATTAGTAGAACTTGGCTTCAAGGAAATCGAGGTAGGTTTTCCTTCAGCATCACAAATAGAATTTGAATTTTTAAGAACATTAGTAGATAATAATTTAATTCCAGATGATGTTAAGGTACAAGTCTTAACTCAGGCTAGACCACATCTTATAGAGAGAACATTTGAAGCTTTAGAAGGAGTAAAAGAGGCAGTCGTCCATATTTACAACTCAACCTCTATACTTCAAAGGGATGTAGTTTTTAATATGAATAAGGATGAAATTAAGGCTATTGCAGTAGACGGTACTAAGCTTGTTAAAGAGTACACTAAAAACTTCAATGGTAAAGTTTATTTAGAGTATTCACCTGAAAGTTTTACTGGTACAGAAGTAGATTATGCTTTAGAAATATGTGAGGCTGTTTTAGATGCATGGGGAGCTACAGAAGAGGAAAAAGTAATAATAAACCTTCCTTCGACAGTTGAAATGGATACTCCAAACGTATTTGCAGATCAAATTGAATGGATGAGTAGTAATTTTTCTAATAGAGATAGAGTTATATTAAGTGTACATCCTCATAATGATAGAGGAACTGGGGTAGCTACGGCTGAGCTTTCATTAATGGCTGGAGCAGATAGAGTAGAAGGAACTTTATTTGGAAATGGAGAAAGAACTGGAAATGTGGATATTATTAATTTAGCATATAATATGTTTTCTCATGGAATAGATCCAGAGCTTAAATTAGATAATATCAATAAAATTATAGATGTATATGAAAAATGTTGTAAGATACCAGTTCATATAAGACATCCATATGCAGGAGAATTAGTATTTACTGCATTCTCAGGCTCTCACCAAGATGCAATTAATAAGGGTATGAAAAAATATATGGAGAGAGGCAATAAATATTGGGAAGTTCCATATTTACCTATCGATCCTAGTGATTTAGGAAGAGAGTATGAAGCCTTAGTAAGAATTAATAGTCAATCTGGTAAGGGGGGAGTTGCTTTCGTTCTTGAAAGTCATTATGGATATAAGATGCCTAAGAAGATGCATAAAGAATTTGGATCAGTTATACAAAAAGTAACTGAAAAATGTGGTGAGATTTCTCCTAAGGTAATTATGGAGAAGTTTAATGAAGAATATTTAATTATAGAAGAACCATTTAAATTAATTAAATTTAAGGTTGAAGATAATGATAATATAGCAACTGAAGGAAATAACACTAAAATTAATATTACAGTTTCTTATAAGGGGGAAGAAAAAAACTTTAAGGCTAATGGTAATGGACCAATAGACTCATTAAAGAAGGCATTAACTAATAGCAAATTAGTAGAAACTACTATTTTAGATTATGCCGAACATTCTTTAGGGGAGGGGTCTGAAGCTAAGGCAGCAGCTTATGTAGAAGTGAAGAGAACAGACAATGGAAATACAACTTTTGGTGTAGGTGTTGATAGTAATATAACTGTAGCTTCTATAAAGGCGGTATTTAGTGCTATAAATAGGCTTTATAGATAGAAAAAGATAATTATTATAGCTTCCAATATATAAGTTATTTAATGAGATCATTATTAGATCTAACGGGCTTATTATATTGGAAGCTTTATTTATTTGTTTATAAATTAATTACTTCTTCATTTTTAAGTGTTAGTTTAGTATCTTTATATTCATTAAATAAAGATAAAACTAAATTTTTAATAGCTTTACCTATGATAAAGTAGCAATTATCATTTAAGTTAGCTAAGGATATTCTAAAGGACCATTGTGATGATGCAAACCCATCTCCATTTAGTAAAATAATTGAATGGTCTTTTGCTAAATCATATAGAAAATCAAAAGGCTCATAGTTGTCTAAAATATAATTTGCAAAATTTTCGCCATATATTTTTTTTGACCAATCAATTATATTAATTTCAGTATAATAAGATGCATCCATAGAATTCTCTATAATTTCTGATTCAAGGCCTTCAAATAATAATGCTTTTCTTTTTCTACATATATTAATAGTAGAATTTTTATATGAATTTTCTTTATCTATAAGAGTAAAACCACAGAATAAAGCCATTTGTACTTGTTGTGGAGTAGAAAGACCTGCAGTATGGTTTAAGGCCACTTTTCTACTATCTGCAACTAGCCTATCAATAAATTGTATATTATCTGGGGTTAGACTTAGATGCTTGTACCTTTCATTTGTATCAATTCTATTGGAAGAACTAGCTATTAATTTATTAAAAACATTATTTTTATGTAATAAGATAGTTCCAAGTCTCCAACCTGTTACTCCAAAGTACTTAGATAATGAATAGACACAAATAGTATTATAAGGTAAGTACGAAATAATTGATTTGAAATTATTTACAAAAGTACAGTACACATCGTCTGTTATAATCATTAAATCCTCATTATATGTTTTAACTACATCTACTAAGTTTTCTATACATTCTTCAGTAAGGGCCATAGACGCTGGATTATTTGGATTTACTACAAATAATGCCTTAATATTTTTATCCTTAAGCTTTTCTAATTCTTTTCTTGAATATTGATAAGTTAAGTTATTATTTTCATCTACTTCATCTGCATGAATATGTACAACATTAAAATCATATTCAGGAAGAAGAGGTATTTCTAAATAAGGTGTAAATATTGGTGTCATTAAAGCTATAGTATCACCCTTATTTAAAAGGTTATTATATGTTAAGGAATCAAATATATAGCACATGGCTGCAGTACCACCTTCAACTGAAAAAACATCAAAGTCCTTATTATAAGTAGGTGAACAGCCAAGCTCCTTCATTAAATAGTTATTAACTATCTTTTCTATATGTATAAGATTTCTATCAGGATATGGATAGTTATCTCCAATAATTCCGTCAACTAATTCAAATAGAAAATCATCTTCATTAAAATTATATTCTTTTATAGAATAATAAATTATATCTTTTAAAAGATTAACACCTTGAGTAGAATCATTAAGGCTACAAT
>NZ_JAWGSV010000229.1:0-5107 GCF_032552055.1 Clostridium sp.
CCGGAAATACCTTTTACTTATATAAATAATACTATTAAATAAAGAAATCCTTTATAAAGCTACCTATATACCTTTTTATAAATATTCTTTGCTATTATATTGCCAATCTATATAGTTTCCTGAGCATTCTATTATTACAGTACCATCAGATTAATATTAAGATTAATTTAAAACTCAAACTAAGTATAAGTTCCTATAATAATTTGCTAAATAATTGTGATTTAAAATGCAGATTTAATCTACTTTTTACTTATTAAGACTTATTACTTAGCTTCTGTATCTGGAAGTGGAAATAAATTAGTTGTTTTACTTCCATCTGTCATAGTTATAATAACATTACTTTTTCCATCAATATTAACTGTATATGAACTATAGCCATTACTCTTTGGCTTAGGTGTATTCTGTAAGGACTCCTCTATTAAATTTCCAGTAGTAAGAGTGCTGTCTACAGTAATTGGCGAAGCTAGTGTCGCTCCTTCTGCCAATAATGTTGTTGTCACATTTGCTATAGTTTTAGCATTAGCTACGTCTGACTTAAAGTTTGCATCTCTTTTAATCTCTCCAAACTTAGGAATAGATAGTACTGATAATATGGCTATAATTGCCATAACTATAATTAACTCAATTAAAGTAAACCCTCTCTTTTTCTTTTTGCTTTTTAAATTTTTTAACATTAAATTTCCCCTTTCTCTTTTTATAAATTAAAATTTAAAGCTCAAATTAAACTTAACTGTGCATATCAAACATTAGTAGCATGATAGAAATTACTATAATTCCAATAAATACTCCCATATAAATCTCCCTTTTTTATTTTAAAAGCTTAAATTCCATAATATCTGAATATGTTAAATTATAGTTTCAAGTTATTATTTAAACCTTAATCTAATTTAATTTACTTTAATTTAATTAATATTTCTATAAGAAAATACTCAATTGAGCTATCAAAACTCCTTGGTTAGATAATATCCAAATAATAGTTCCAATTGAAATACACGGTGTAAATGCCATTTCAGCTTTTCTTTGTTTTTTTATCAATAGTTTATAGGAAGCTGCTATTCCCCCTATAATGACAGAAATAAACAAAGCCACTAATATTCCCTTTATTCCTACAAACAACCCACATAATCCTGCAATATCTATATCTCCATCTCCCATAGCACCAAAATAAGCTAATATAAAGATAAGTCCATATCCAATAACTCCACCTAATAAGTTATTAATTAGACTAATATCTCCAAAATATTTCCCAGACAATAAATAAGCAATGGCTACAATTAGAGTAACAACGCTTATTGATGAGTAAACATCCTTTGTTTTAATATCAATTATAGAAATTACTATTAAACAGGATGATAATATTGCATAAAATAAAAACTCTATTGATATATTGAACTTTAAAAATAATAATAAATACATAATTCCATTTAACAATTCTATTAATGGATATTGTATTGATATTTTTTGTCTACAGCATCTGCAACGTCCACCTAAAGATAGGTAACTAACTATTGGCATTAAATCTATTGTTCTTAACTTATATCCACAATTAGTACAATGTGATGGTAGATATACTATCGATTCTTCTTTAGGTATTCTATAAATTGCTACGTTTAAAAAACTTCCTATACATAAGCCTATTATTGTGACTAATGAAAACATATTCCCTCCGCTTTATAATTAACAATTATTGATTATGCATTATTAATTATTAACTCTTTTATATGACTTTAGTCCTAATAATAGTTATTTTTTTAATATTTTTACATATTATATTAGCAAACAACAAAATCTCCATTATTTAAATATCTAAGAAATTTAAATAATGGAGATTTTTATTTATTTTTATTCTACTATTTTTATAAATTTACCTTCATTGCTTACTTCAAACTTAACTTCTTCATCAACTATTTTTCTCGCATCCTCAATACTTAAGGCTTCAATCTTATTTAATACACTTACATCTTTAATATATTCTTTTAAGATTTTATCCTTATCAGCTTCAAGCTTAATATCTACTATAGTATTATCTTCTGCAAATTCAATTTCATGATTTATCTCTGCTTTTTCAACAGCTAACACTAACTCTCTAGCTGCATCTCTAACTAAAGATTTTTTATAATCTTTCAAATATCCTCTAAGAGATATTATCATAATAATTAAAATAATTATTGATCCTAATGTAATTATAATTTTTTCAAGCCTAGTGACTTTTCTTTTTTTCTTTGAAACCATCCTTTTCCTCCCAGGCTAAACCTTGTAGTTAATATTTCTTAATAAAAGAATAACTCTTTTACTACCTTATTATAATTTAGAAAAGGATTTATATCAATTACAAAATAATGAGGCTTCTGCTTTATCTAATAAAATTAACTATAAAGAATTATTGATGTAATTTTTAAAGAATTACTAAAACTAATTGCTTTTTAAAACTCCTTAAGGAGTTTTGTCATTAATTTTTCATTCTTAATTCTTCATTGCGCGACAGCGCCTAGTACATTCCGTCCATTCCCATTCCTGGTGCTCCTGGCATTGCAGCTTCCTTTTGAGGAATATCTACAACAGCAGCTTCAGTAGTTAAGAATGTTGATGCAACAGATGCAGCATTTTGAAGTGCTGATCTAGTAACCTTAGTTGGGTCAACTATACCTGCTTTAATCATATTAGTATATTCACTCTTTAATGCATCGTATCCAAATCCAGCTTCTTCACCCTTAACGTGTTCAATTATTACTGAACCTTCAAGGCCTGCATTAGTAGCTATTTGTCTCATTGGTTCTTCTAATGATCTTACTATAATATTAATACCAACTTGAGTATCTGGAATATCAGAAGTTACCTTAGATACTTCATTAATTATATTTACATAAGCAGATCCACCACCTGGAACTATTCCTTCTTCAACAGCAGCCTTAGTTGCAGCAAGTGCATCTTCTATTCTTAATTTCTTTTCTTTTAATTCTGTTTCAGTTGCAGCTCCAACTTTAATTACAGCTACTCCACCAGCAAGTTTAGCTAATCTTTCTGTTAGCTTTTCCTTATCAAATTCAGAAGAAGTTTCTTCTATTTGAGCTCTAATTTGTTGAACTCTTTCCTTTATAGCTTCGCTATTTCCTTTTCCGTTAACTATAGTAGTGTTTTCCTTAGTAACCTTTATGCTTTCACATTGTCCAAGCATATCTAAAGTTACTTCCTTTATGTCTATTCCAAGTTCTTCAGAGATAACTGTACCACCTGTTAAGATAGCTATGTCTTGTAACATTTCTTTTCTTCTATCTCCAAAACCTGGTGCTTTTACAGCTACGCATGTGAAAGTTCCTCTTAGCTTATTAACTACTAATGTAGTCATAGCATCGCCTTCTACATCCTCAGCTATAATAAGTAATTTCTTACCTTGTTGAACTATTTGCTCTAATATTGGAAGTAATTCTTGGATATTAGAAATCTTCTTATCAGCTATTAATATTAATGGATTATCTAAGATAGCTTCCATCTTTTCTGTATCTGTTACCATATAAGCTGATACATATCCTCTATCAAATTGCATACCTTCAACTACATCTAATTCAGTTCCCATTGACTTAGATTCTTCTACAGTGATAACACCTTCATTACCCACTTTTTCCATAGCATCAGATATTAACTTACCTACTTCTTCATCTGCTGCTGAAATAGCTGCAACTCTAGCTATATCCTCCTTACCATTTACAGGCTTTGAAATATTCTTAATTTCTTCTACAGCCTTATCTACAGCCATCTTAATACCATTTCTAATTAAGATTGGATTAGCTCCAGCTGTAACATTTTTTAAACCTTCTCTAATTATTGCTTGAGCTAAAAGTGTAGCTGTTGTAGTACCATCTCCTGCAACATCATTAGTCTTAGTTGCAACTTCTTTAACTAATTGAGCTCCCATATTTTCATATGGATCTTCAAGTTCTATTTCTCTTGCAATTGAAACACCATCGTTAGTTATTAAAGGTGATCCAAACTTTTTATCTAAAACAACATTTCTTCCCTTTGGTCCTAATGTAACCTTAACAGTATCAGCTAATGTATCAACACCAACTTGCATTGCTCTTCTAGCATCTTCACTAAATTTAATCATCTTTGCCATAATTAATTCCTCCCTTATTCAACTATTGCTAAAATATCATCTTGTTTTAAAATAGTGTACTCTTCACCATCAACTTTAACTTCAGTACCTGCATATTTTGAATAAAGTACCTTATCTGAAACTTTAACTTCCATTGCTATTCTCTTACCATCTACTATAGCTCCAGGTCCTACTGCTACTACCTCTGCTTCTTGTGGTCTTTCCTTTGCTGATCCAGTTAAAAGTATTCCACTTTTAGTTGTTTCTTCAGCTTCTAATTTTTTTATTACTACTCTATCTGCTAATGGTTTAATGTTCATAAAAAAATCCCTCCTATATATAATATAATTAATTACTTACTATTTTAGCACTCATTACTATCAAGTGCTAATAATTTTATAATAATCTTTCATATTTATTTTTTCAAATTCTACCTCTTTTATTTTTTCCCTATATCTAATAAATATTACCATCTTACATTAAATATTTTCTATTTACTTAAGGTTTTGTCTATTTTCTCGCTAAATCATACTTCTTTAGTATTTCTATTCCTTAGTACTATTACAATACCCAAGAAAAATCCAAAATATTGGCGCAACCATTATAACACTTATATTAAAGAAGCTTTGAACTAAATATCCTATCAGAGTTAAAAATAACACCTTGATTTTAACTTCTTTAATATCCCTCCACAAATTATATATAGTTATGCTAATTAGTGATAAGTATGCAATCAAATTAAAAATACCATTAGAAACTGCATATTCTAAAAATTCATTGTGTGCCTTATCAATAAAGCTATTATGGTAATCTAAATGTTCTTCATATTCCTTAGGATAATCAGTACTTAGTCTCTCGCTTAATGTATCTGGCCCCCATCCAATAAGTGGTTTATCTAAAAATGCTCTCATACTTATCTTAAGTATCTCTCTTCTTCCACTATCATTTATTTTTACTTCTCCTTTAACTTTTTCATAAGGATAATATTCTCCTTTTTTTTCATATTCTCTTTTT
>NZ_JAWGSV010000230.1:0-5102 GCF_032552055.1 Clostridium sp.
ATGAAGATGCATACCCTATGGATATATTGAGTTTTTTACATATTTCCTCTAAGGATGTATGATTTTCAACATTTAAATGAAGGGCTTGTATAAGTTTATTTACTGTAAAGCTTTCAGTGATTTCATTGTTATTATTAAGTAAATTCATATACTCATCAAGCATAGTTAATTCTATTTCTTGTAACTCTTTTAATGTAATGAATTCTTTAATCTTATTATAATATTTTTCATAAAGGCTATATAAATATTTCTTTGGAATTCCATTTCTTGATATTTCCCTTGCATAAACTGCATTCCATATTATTAAATCATCAATTTTACTACTCTTATCTTTCTTATATTCTATTTCTAAAGCCTGTTTATTTTTAATTTTCTTTACTAACTCATCTTTATTTCTACCCTCAATTAATAAAGTTACCTTATTATCTAAAATATTAAACTCATCATTATATCCTTCAAAAGCATCCTTCATATTCTCTTCTCCTTTTATAAAATATTAATTATATACACATTATAGAGATTTTTCCTACATTCTTCAATTACCTTGTTAAAATTTTACAATAACCCAAAAAATGAGCATCTTTTTTGCAAATTTAGAAGTTATGTCTAATAATAATGATAATTTTATATTAATATACAGGTTTTTTTCATTTTTTATTATTTAATTACTAAAAATTGGTGATATAAACAATATTTATATCACCAATTAATTTTATTATCTTATTTAATTATATTTAAAACATAAGTCTTAAACTCTTCAAAGCTACCATTTGATATAGAAGCTCCTTTATTAATTTTATTGCTAATAAAATTATATTCACATGCTCCATAATTAAAGCTTGCACTTGATACTATTATACTTGAATCTGTTACTCTATAATTTATATTGCATAACATTACATCTTTACAGAATTCTACAAAGTCATTAACCTTATCTAATTCTACATTAGATACTATATTTAAAGCAAATTTAAATAAACCATATCCACCTATTAATGGTATCATTTGACCATTCCCCATATAAAATACTTTTCCCATATTATAAAAATACTTCATATTTCCATAAGACATAGTTCTATATTGATTATTTATTTCCAAGTCTTTATTATTTAAATTCTCAAACTTTTCTACTATATCATCCCAAGCTTTAGCTTCAGCACTTTTATTATTGCTAATTACACTTTTAAATTGTTCAAAAGCCTTCTCTACATCTTTATCTTTATTTACAGTAGATCCATTAACTTCTACTCTATACTCATTATTTTCAAATATCAATTCCACTTTACTATTCATATTAAACTACCTCACTTATGTATATTATTAATTAATAATAATTATTATACCATAATGAAATAAACTTTCCAACCTATTATTACTTAACTATCTCATAAGGCCAATCTTTTATTCCACCAAAATCATATACATTAGTATATCCAATTTCAACTAATAAATCAGCAGCTTTTTTACTTCTATTTCCGCTTCTACAATAAACTAATATTTTTTGTTCTTTATTTACTAATACCTCTTCTGCTTTGTTTTCTAAATCATCTACTGGAATTAACACACTCTTTTTTATATGTCCACTGTTATATTCCTCTTCTGTTCTTACATCTAATATTATTACATCACTATTATTCATTTCTTCTTTTGCTTCTTCTGCTGTAATCTTTGATACCATAGCTGATTCTTGCCCCTTAGAGCTAGTTTCTTTATTTAAAGTTGTACATCCTGAAATAACTAAAGTACTTAATATTAAAAATAATACTATTATATTTTTTCTCAAAATCCTCACCTCAAAACTATTATAATACAAAAAGAGAATTAAGTTTGTAATAAAGTCACATACTTAATTCTCAATACTTATATCATTATTCTAAAAAATAAATTTTAAAATAATTCTAATTTCATAATTTATCATTAATTAAACTAAGACCTACTATTTTATTAGTTTTTTAATATTAGACTCTAAAATTTCATCGTTTAGAGCACCTTCTCTATCGTATATTATATTTCCACCTTTATCTATAAATATAGTCCTTGGAATTCCTCTAATATTATAAGCATTTGCTGCACTATAATCTAAGTCATATAATATATCCATTTCTAAATTATTATCTTTTAAGAACTTTAAAGCTTTTTCTTTAGTTTCTCTTTGTCCATCAGTTAAATTTATCATCAGAAATTCTACCTTATCACCATATTTATTTATAGCATCCTCAAAATATGGCATTTCTGCTTTACATGGTCCACACCAACTTGCCCATATATTAATTACTACAGGCTTCTTATCTTTATAATCCGATAGTTTTACAATATTCCCTTCTTCATCATAAACTTCAAAGTCCTTTGCTTCTTTTAACTCTTGCTTTATATTACTATCCTCTACACCTAAATATTGTCCCGTTAAATATCCATATCCAAACTTAACAACTAAAATTAAAACTGCTAATACTAATGTAAGTATTATAACCTTCCAAACACTTTTCAAATTTCACCCTCCTTAAAATAATGTAAGATATGAAAGTAATAAATTAAAATATCCAGTTATCATTAAAACTCCTATTATTATAAGTAATGAACCTGAAATAATATTTATTACCTTGTAATTAGACTTTATAAATTTAAAGGCAGCTTTTAAGCTATCTATTAATAAAGCTGAAATTATAAAAGGTATTCCTAAACCTAAACTATAGGTTAAGAGCATAAATACACCTTCTATTGTTGTTTGACTATTTGCAGCTAACATTAATGCCGAGCCTAAAAATGTTCCAACACAGGGAGTCCACCCTATTGCAAATATCATTCCAAATGTTATAGCAGCTAAAAAATTTAAGTCTTTTGCCTTTTTGTTGCTTAGCTTAAAGCTCCTATTAAGCACAACTACTTTTAATATTCCTATATAATTTAATCCAAATAATATTAAAATAATTCCTGCTACTATATTAAATACATTCATATATTCTTTTAAGAAAGTACCAAAGGTACCAAAAGCAGCTCCTAAAATAGTAAAAACTATTGAAAATCCTATAACAAATCCAATTGAATTAATTAGCGCCTTAGAATTTTTATTTTCCTTGCTTCCTCCCATGAAATATGAAATATACATTGGTATCATTGGTAATATACACGGAGATATAAACGTAATTATACCTTCTAAAAATAATATTAAATAATTCACATATTCTCTCCTTTTCTTTTTTACTATACTATAACATAATTAGTAGAATGTATAAATATAATGATTATTATACTCAATATTTTATCATATAGTTTTCAAAACTATACGTTGCACTATACAAACTTTTATGTTATCTTATTAATATAATAAAGTGTGGAAGGAATGTTATGAATGAATAAAATTGCTTTAATAACTGATAGTACTTGTGGTTTACCTAAAGAATATGCAGATAAATATAATGCGAAAGTTGTGTCTTTGAAAGTATTATATAAAGATAGAGAATATATTGATGGTGTTACTATCACTCCTGAAGAAGTATATTCTAGACTTGAAGAAGAGCTTCCTACTACTTCTATGCCTTCAGTTCAGGATGTTAAATCTTTATACAGTGAACTAGAAGCTGAAGGATATACTCATGCTATAGTATTACCTGTATCTTCTGGGTTATCAGGTACTATAAATAGCTTTAGATTAGCTAGTGAAGATTTTAGTAATATAAATACTTTTATTTTTGATACTAAAATACTTTCTATGGCTGTAGGTTTAATTGTCATTGAAGTTGGTAAAATGATAGAAGAAAATAAAGATTTTGACTACATTTGCAATAGAATTCCTAAAATAAGAGAAAACTTATGGTTATATTTCACAGTTGATACATTAGAATATTTAATTAAAGGTGGAAGAATCGGAAAAGTAACAGGTGGTATTGGACAATTACTTAATTTAAAACCTATTATAACTATGGATGAAAATGGTTCTTATACTAACCATTCAAAGGTAAGAGGATCAAAACAAGCCTTTAATAAATTATCTTCCCTCGCAACAAGCATTTTAGATAAAGGTAAGGGAAAAGTAATAGTTATGACTGGAACTATGCATGAAGAAGCAAATAAATTAAAAGAAACTTTAGAAAAACATATAAATACTACATTTATGTATAAAGGTACTATCACACCAGCAGTTGGAATTCATTCAGGTCCAAGACTACTAGCTGTAGCAGTAATGCTAGAATAATTTTTCATTTTTCATTCTTAATTCTTAATTATAAAAGGGATGCTTTCGCATCCCTTTTATTGCTCTTCATGATCAAAGTCTTTTCCTGTTTGCATAGCTACTTTTTCAGCTACTAAGTTCTTTAATAATACATCTACTGTCCATTCTCTTGAAGTTTCAGTAACTGTTGCTTTTAAAACATTATTTAATCTAAACTTCTTTAGATTTTCTATAAATAATCCTATCTTATTTCCTGGTATATTATTAAATATTATTGCTTTATTTTTCACTCCATCTTCAGCATCATTTAGTAAGTTATTATTTATAACATCTTTAACTAAAGTATTACCATTTTTATAATTTATAAGTACCTTATCTCTTATTCCAAGCATTCCTGCTAAATTGCTTACAGTTTTGGCTTCCTTACCATTAAAGTTACATAATATTAAACAACTTCTACCTTCTTCTGTTGTAGTTTCTTTAGTATCTAATAATTCAAATGACATAAATTTCTCCTTTTCTTACATAAAGTGATTCTTATCTTCAGATGGAATTTTCTTAACAGGATGCCTACTCCATCTGAAGGTTAGAAGAACTAATCCAGGCGCGTAGCAGTGCTTAGCTCCCACTTATAGAAGGTGGAGTGTTAGCAATGGTAGCGATCGGATAAACATTTCTTATTTATATCATATAAAATACTTAAGAATTAAGCAACCTTGATTTTTTTAAGTTTAATTTTGACGTAATAGTTAATATTATATCTATTAAAATTATTATTGCCAAAATAACATTAATTGGCCTTATAAATAGTTCTAAACTTAAATAAAAATTTCTAACAACAGGATTAACATAAGTTATTCCTATGTATGATAAAACTCCCCAATATAATGAAAACTTTAAAGTAATTAATCCTTTATAATTATATCTAAGC
>NZ_JAWGSV010000231.1:0-5001 GCF_032552055.1 Clostridium sp.
ATATTATATTAAGTATTATTAATATTTTACTAGCAATCATAAAGAAAGAGAATGTATTAGCTTTTATTGGTTTATCTATTTTATTCGGAATTTTAGCAATATTTATGTATTTAATGCAATTATAAAAGAGCAGTTTTGATAATTTTAAATTTATATTTTATTAGTAGACTTTATATATTATGTGGAAGACTACTTGGATATTGCGACGAAGTCTAATCATAATATATAAAGTCTACAATTACATTAAATCAATAAAGTTGATTAGTTTTACTATCCTTCAATACTTTATCCTTTTTAGAGTAGCTATTAAATGATGTAGCTGTATTACTTGAATTAAGGGATGAAGGAACATTCTTGCCCTTCATTGGTATAGTACCATCAGTTCTTTTTTTCTTATCATTACTTTTTGCCATCTAAAAAACCTCCTTAAAGTATAAATATTATTTTAGTATTTAATTTATTAATAAGTTGACTTAGAGCTCGCGACTGAGCCCGAGCGTATAATATATATAAAGTGATAGTTGAAATAAAACCTAAATATCATCATCTACGCTTAGGATACTTTCTTCAGTGTAGTCAAACTCCACATTTGAAATATTGTTTACAACTATATCATCTATTATTGTGCTAGGAAGCATAGATGATGGTTCTTCAGTTTTACCATGACTTATTAAAGCGTGTTTTGGTGGTGAATAATTAGTTCTTTCATTAGGTAAATAAACACTTTTCTTTTTTGAATTCTTGGACATAATAATCCCTCCTTATAGTTTATTATCTATTTTTAATGATTTTTAATTCATGTTAGTTTGAGGAAAAGTTGAATAAATAATGAATTTGTAAAAATTTATAATAATATATGATAAAATAATGTAGTAAATAAGTTTTGATTTTAATAACATAAATGGAGGAAATGATGATTAAATTATTAGCTACTGATTTAGATGGGACTTTATTAGAAAAGAATAGTATGACAAAAAGAAATAAAGATGCAGTACATAAATTGCAAAATCTAGGAAGGTTATTAGTTATTGCAACAGGAAGACCTTATAACGGAGTTAAGATGATCAAGGATGAATATAATATAAGAGCTAATTATTTTATACTTTTAAATGGAGCATTAATTGTTGATTCTTTAGGAAGTAAAATAATGCAAAAGATAATTAAGAAAGATATTATAAAGAAAATACTATCAAAAATTCATAGTGATGATATAGCAATTTCTGTTGAATCTGGATTTAATACTTACCTTTTAGATGATGGAGATAATCTGCCTTATCCTAGTAAAACAAGGGTTAATTCTATAGATGAAATAGATGAAGATCTTAGTTTAATTTCTATTTATAGCCCAAATAAAAATATTGAAGAAATAGAAAAATTAAAAAATGAAATTAATGAAGAATTTAAGGATGAAATAATTGCATATAGAAATGATATTTATATAGATATTGTTCCAAAGGGATGTTCTAAAGGCGAGGGAGTAAAGTTTATAGCATCTCAAGAGGAAGTTAATATGAATGATGTATATACTATTGGTGACTCTTGGAATGATGTAAGTATGTTTGATATTACTAAAAATTCTTTTACCTTTGACTATGTAGAAAATGAATTGAAAAATCATGCAAATTATATTGTTACATCTGTGGCTCATTGTATAGAAGATTATATTTTATAAATTTAAGATAAAGTGATTCTTAGAAGAATTAATCTATGAGCGTAGCAGTGCTTAGCTCCGAATTTGAGAAAATGGGAGTATTAGCAATGGTAGCCATGGGATAAAATAAGAATATTGAATGACATAAAGGTTGTATAGATTTATTGTTTTGTATTTTTTTGATATAAACTGTTACTTATCTAAAGAAAATACTGGAAAAATAAGTGTAATAGATATAATATATAATATAAATAGAATTGCTGAAATTTTACCTTATAAATTTTTAATATCAAAAGGGAATGTTTTAAGGTAATAATAAGGGCAACGTTATTTTACATAGGAAAAATATAAATTAACTAAGGGAGGAAATTATAATGTATCCTATAAGGTTTGAAAACTTGTATTACGAGAAAATATGGGGAGGAAGAGATTTTGAATCTTTTAGAAGCAATATGCCAGAAGGAGAAATAGGAGAAACTTGGGATATAGCTTGCCATCCTAATGGTACAGGTATAGTGGCAAATGGAGAGCTTAAAGGTATGTCCTTTGATAATTTAATTGAAAAGTATGGGGTAGAGTTACTAGGCAATAAAGTAAGTAAAGAGAAATTCCCACTTTTGATTAAATTAATAAATTCTAAAGAAAAGCTTTCAGTTCAAGTTCATCCAGGTGATGAATATGCAGCTAAATATGAAGGGGATTATGGAAAGACAGAAGCTTGGTATGTTATGGATGCTAAACCAGGTGCTTCATTAATAGTTGGAACTAAAGATTGCACTAAGGAACAGTTTGAAGAAGCAATAAAAAATAATACGGTAGAAGAATGTTTAAATAAAATAGAAGTAAAAAAAGGTGATTGCTTCTTAATAAATAGTGGTCTTGTACATGCTATATGCGAAGGAGTAATTATAGCAGAAATACAACAAAATAGTGATGTAACTTATAGGGTTTATGACTATGGAAGACCTAGAGAAATACATGTGGAAAAGGCACTTGATGTTATAAAGTTTGATCTTCAATGTGAGAATTTAAGTAAAAGAGAAGAAGTAGTCTTTGATGGATATAGCTATAGCTTATTATGCAAAAATGAATACTTTGGAATTGAAAAGTTATCAATAACTAAGGAATATAAAGATAAAGGTAACGAGGAAAACTTTGATATGTACACTTGCGTAGAAGGTTATGGACATATTAAAGGAATAGATAGAAATGGAAATGAATATTCCGAAGAAATTAAAATGGGAGATAGTATCTTAATGCCAGCAACCTTAGGAGATTACACTATTGTTGGTGAATTAAAGGTATTGAAAAGTTATCCTGTAGTATAATTCAGGGAAGAATTATTTTAAAAATTTGAAAGTAATTATTTCTAAGATAATAATTTAAACTTGCAAATATCAATTACAGAAAGATTTAATTAAATATCGATAGTTAAATAACGCTATGTTAAAGATATATGTTGATATTTGATTAAATTATCCTAAATAGGTTATAATATAAATATAATGTAACGATGGAGGAATATACTATGTCTGGAGCAAGTTCTGTAATAAAATTTCTTTCAACTTTAAGCAAATGTGAGCAAGAACAAGTATATAATTATCTTGAAAAAGAGTTAATTTTAGGCTCTATGACAAGTGAAATTCAAGATGAAATAAAAGAAAATAGGTTCTCTTCTGGTAGAGTATGTCCTTATTGTAAAAAAGATAGAGTATTAAGAAATGGCAAGTATAATGACAAACAAAGATATATTTGCAAAGATTGCCACAAGACATTTACAGATTTCACATACTCCCCCTGTTACAATAGTAAGAAAGATTTTACAGTATGGATGTCTTACATCAAATGTATGATTGAAGGTTACTCAATTAGAAAATGTGCTAGAATAGTTGGAATCAGCATACCTACAGCATTTTTATGGAGACATAAAATTTTAGACGCTGTAAGAGTATATATAGGAATTGGTCATGTATCAGGGGTTGTTGAAGCAGATGAGACGTTCTTTAGACTTTCCTATAAGGGGAATCATAGCAAAAGCAACACATTTACTATGCCAAGAAAACCATATAAACGAGGTCCTAAAAGTAAACCTTCAAGCCAAGAGGAAAAGAAAAAGAGAGGTATCTCTAATAATCAAGTATCTGTAATGTGTGCTACTGATAGAATGGGAAATGTTATATCAGAATTAGTTTGTAATGGTAGAATGCGTTATACAGATGTAGAGAGGCTTTTTAAAGATAGAATAGAAGAAAAATCAACTCTATGTGTAGATTCACATAAAAGTTATATTAAGTTTAAAAATAACTTCGATGTTGAAATGCAGCAAATAGAGACTGGTAAATATAAAAAGGGTATATATCATATTCAACATATAAATGCCTACCATAGTAGATTAAAGCAGTTTATGGTTGGATTTCATGGTGTTGCAACCAAATACCTTGCAAATTATATGTATTGGTTTAAATGGATAGAGTTGTTTAAAACAGAAAAAGATACAATAAGGTGTAAAAGATTGTTCGTTCAATCGCATACTTCATATTCCACTACTCAAATAAAGGATTTTAAAGAAAGAAAAGAAATTTATATTTAATGGTAAATAATGTTTAATATTTACTATTATTTGTGTATAATTAAATAATAAACTATTGGAAAGTATTTAATTATTACAAGAACAATGGTAAGTGCTGTAATGGTAAATATAGTTATAATAGTTTTAAGTAAAGTAACAGCCGAGTTGGTTGATGGTAAAATATTAAGGAGATGGAATAATGTACGATTGCATGCAAAGAATTAATATCAAGAATCTAACAAAAGATACTTTGACTAATATTGAGCTGACTCACGATGGAGAAGGTGCATACAAAAAAGCTAAAGTAAAGAGATTAGAAAAAAATGAAAATATAGAGGTTTCTTTATATACCTTGAAAGTGCACAATACGTGCAATTTAATTTTAACATATACTTATAAAGATTTAAGTAATACAGTTGTAGTATATGATAAATTAAGTGGCAAAGATTTAACATTTATCACAGTTGAAATTAAAGAGGAAGCTGGAAAAATTAGCTTCAATGTAATAGCGGATAACGAGTTATGGAAATATTAAGCAAATTCATATCTGTAGAGTAGATTCTATTTAATACGAAATTAAAGGATGTCTAATATGTCTAACATGGACATCCTTTAATTTTGCAATATTTCAACAATATACTTAAACATAGCGTTAAATAAAGATAGACTAATTTTTATAGGTAACTCCTAGGTTCAAGGGAAAGCTTAAAAATAGTCTATCTTTTATATTTAGGAAACTTATAGTTAACAAAAAGATATGTAATAATATTTAGAATATTAT